>CAKSNI010000099.1 GCA_934476025.1 uncultured Eubacteriales bacterium
GAGTTAGGATATGTCGAAATTGGTTATCATAGAATCTCCCGGGAAACTGAAAAATATTCAAAAATATCTCGGAAGCGACTATAAGGTCATGGCTTCCAAAGGCCATGTCTGTGATCTTCCGAAATCCAAATTGGGCGTGGATGTGGAACACGGTTTCCAACCGCAATACATTGAAATGCCGGATAAAAAAGAAGTCATCCGCCAACTGCGTCAGGCGGCGGCCGACAGCGATCAGGTCTATCTGGCAACCGACCCTGACCGTGAAGGAGAGGCCATTGCCTGGCACCTGGCTCAGCTTCTGGCCCTGGATATGAACGCTCCGATCCGGGTTTCTCTCAACGAAATCACCAAAACCGGAGTGCGGGAAGGAATGGCGCATCCCCACAAGATTGACCTGAATCTGGTGGATGCTCAGCAGGCCCGTCGGGTGCTGGACCGCATCGTCGGCTATAAACTCAGCCCGTTTCTGTGGAAAAAGGTCCGCCGGGGACTTTCGGCCGGGCGGGTTCAGTCGGTTGCTTTAAAACTGGTTGTGGACCGGGAACGGGAAATTGAAAAATTTGTCAGTGAAGAGTTCTGGACGATTGATGCCAAACTTTCGCTCAAAAAGAGCTTCCCGGCCAAACTGTACGGAACAACCGACGGCAAAAAGCTGGCGATTGAAAATGGGCAGCAGGCCGATGCACTGGTAAAGGAACTGGAAAATGCCGTTTACACCGTGACATCGGTGAAAAACGGGGTGCGTAACAAACAACCGGCTCCCCCCTTCATCACTTCGACCCTGCAGCAGGAGGCTGCGCGCAAACTGAACTATACCGGTCTTCGTACCATGCGGATTGCCCAACAGCTCTATGAAGGGATTGAAGTTCCCGGCATCGGCAGCACCGGTTTGATTACCTATATGAGAACCGACTCACTGCGGATTGCCGAAGAGGCGCGCAAGGCGGCCGGAGATTATATTCTCGCTCGTTACGGGGAAAAATACCTGCCCAAAAAGCCGCGTTATTTCAAAACCAAAAACGAAGCGCAGGATGCCCATGAGGCGATTCGTCCCACCAACTTTGAACTGCCGCCCGAACGGGTGAAAGACAGCCTGACGGCCGAACAGTTCAAACTTTATAAACTGATTTGGGATCGGTTTATCGCCTGCCTGATGTCCTGCTGCGTGCAAAATACCGTGGCGGCGGAAATCGAAGCCGGAAAATACCTCTTTAAAGCCAGCGGTTATACCGTGAAATTTGACGGGTATACCGCATTGTATGAAGAAGGAAAAGACGATCGGGAAGAAGCCGAAGGCGCGCTGCCCCCGATGGCCGAAGGGGATACCCCCAAGTGCAAGTCGCTGGACGCGAACCAGCACTTCACCCAGCCGCCGGCCCGTTATAACGAATCCACCCTCATTAAGGCATTGGATGAAAACGGCATCGGCCGTCCGTCTACCTATGCGCCGATCATTGCCAATATCACCCAAAGAGATTATATCGAACGGGAAAAGAAGGCCTTAAAGCCGACCCAACTCGGCATGGTCGTTACCGATCTGATCAGTGAGTATTTCAAAAAGATCGTGGATGTGAAGTTTACGGCCGGCATGGAAAAAAACCTGGACGAAATCGATTCCGGAAAACAGAAATGGCAGGAAACCGTAGAGAAATTCTACGACGATTTTTCCGCTACCCTGAAAAAAGCCGAGGAATCCATGGACGGGAAAAAAGTGAAAGTCCCGGTGGTGGAATCGGATGAAATCTGCGAAAAATGCGGTCGTCGGATGGTGGTCAAAACCGGCCGGTTTGGCAAGTTCTTAGCCTGCCCGGGGTACCCGGAATGTAAGAATACCAAACCGCTGCCCGAAGAAAAAATTACCCAGCCCTGCCCGAAATGCGGCGGGGAACTGGTGAAACGGGTGTCGAAAAAAACCGGGAAGAAATTTTACGGCTGTTCGCGGTATCCGGAGTGCGATTTTGCGGCTCCGGGTATTCCGAGCGGTGAAATTTGCCCACAGTGCGGCAGCTATATCCTGATCGGCTCCCGCGGAAAAAAATACTGCATGAATTCCGAGTGTCCGACCCGTGCCAAAAAAGCAGCCCCGGCCAAAGGGAAGAAAGAAACGGCAGATCATGAATAAAATCAAGGTGATCGGTGCCGGCCTGGCCGGGTGCGAAGCGGCGTGGCAGATTGCCCGGGCCGGGGTGCCGGTGGAATTGTTTGAAATGAAGACACTCCGCAAATCTCCGGCCCACCATCGGGATACCTTTGCCGAATTGGTTTGTTCCAATTCCCTGAAGGCTTCCCGGCTGGACAGTGCGGCCGGCCTGCTCAAAGAAGAAATGCGCCGGTTTTCCTCGCTGTGCCTTGCTTCGGCGGATCGCTGCAGTGTGGCGGCCGGGGGAGCTTTGGCGGTAGACCGAACGGAATTTTCGGAGTTTATTACCGAAAGAATTCGTTCTCACCCGAATATCACGGTACGGGAGGAAGTGGTGGAAGAACTTTCTCCGCAGGAAATTACGGTGGTGGCTACCGGGCCGCTGACCGATGAAAAATTGGCGGAATCCATAGCTCGTTTGTGCCGGTGTGAAAATCTGAGCTTTTACGATGCGGCGGCTCCGATCGTCACCCGGGAGAGTGTGGATATGAATATTGCGTTTTGCGCTTCCCGATACGGAAAAGGGGGAGATGATTACATCAATTGCCCCATGAACCGCGAAGAATACGAGGCTTTTTACCGGGAACTGATTTCCGCCGAAACCGCTCCGCTGAAGGATTTTGACCGTCCGCTGACGGTGTATGAAGGATGTATGCCGGTGGAGGTTTTGGCCAAGCGGGGAGAAGATTCCATTCGCTTCGGCCCCCTCAAACCGGTGGGGCTGATCGATCCGCGAACCGGCCATCGTCCCTGGGCGGCGGTACAGCTTCGGCGGGAAAATCGGGCCGGCAGCCTTTTCAATCTGGTCGGTTTTCAAACCAATTTGAAATTTCCGGAACAAAAACGGGTCTTTTCGATGATTCCCGGCTTAGGCGACGCGCAGTTTGTTCGTTACGGTGTTATGCACCGGAATACCTTTATTTGTTCCCCGAAATTGCTGCAGAAAGATCTTTCGCTGAAAGCCTATCCGAATCTGTTTTTTGCCGGGCAGCTCAGCGGGGTAGAGGGGTATATGGAATCGGCAGCCTCCGGCATTGTAGCCGGCAGAAACGCCCTGTCCCAGGCTTTGAAATCGGCACCGCTGATTCTTCCGCCCGAAACCATGATCGGCTCGCTGCTTGGGTACATTACCGATGAAAGCGTAACGAATTTTCAACCGATGGGGGCAAATTTCGGAATCCTTCCTCCGCTTTCCGAACCCATCCGGGACAAGCGTCAGCGTTATGGGGAATTTTCCCGGCGCTCGCTGGAATATTATGACCAACATATTTCTGAAAACAGGGAGAATCAAGAATGAAAGTAGTAGTGGATGCTTTCGGAGGGGATTATGCTCCTCTTGAAATTGTAAAAGGGGCAGCCTTGGCTCAAAAAGAGCTGGGAGTTGAAATGGTTCTGACCGGCCGTAAGGATGAACTGGAAGAACTGATTCAAAAAGAAAAGATTTCTTTTGAAAATCTGCGGATTGTCGATGCTCCGGATGTGATTACCATGCACGATGAGCCGACTTCTCTGTTGAAGGCTCATCGCAATTCTTCTATGGCAGTTGCGTTTGATGTACTCAATCGCGGTGAAGCGGACGCTTTTGTTTCGGCCGGCAGTACCGGGGCCATTGTGGTGGGCGGTACGTTGTTGGTCAAACGCCTGAAAGGGGTAAAGCGCCCCGCACTGGCCGGAATGCTGCCTTCCCCCAACCACCCGTATATGCTGATGGATATGGGGGCCAACGCCGATTGCCGGCCGGAAATGCTGGCGCAATTCGGGGTGTTGGCCAGTATTTACCTTGAAAAGGTAGCCGGAATTGAAAATCCGAGTATCCGTTTGCTCAACATCGGCACGGAGGACACCAAAGGCGGCGAACTGCAAAAGCAGGCCTATGAACTGCTGTCTAAGCAGCCAATCAATTTTACCGGAAATGTGGAATCCCGGGATATGCCGAAAGGGGTTTGCGACGCGGTGATTGCCGACGGTTTTACCGGAAACATCGCCCTGAAACTTCTGGAAGGCGCAACCGGCACTTTAATGAAAATGATTAAGGGTATTCTCAAAAAGAATGTCAAAACCATCCTGGCGGCTGCGATGCTCAAGAAAGATTTGTATGCCCTGAAGGAAGTGTCGGACTCTTCGCAGATCGGCGGTGCGATTCTGCTTGGGGTTCGCCGTCCGGTGATCAAGGCTCACGGCAATTCCAATGCCCAGGCTATCAAAAATGCTATTCGGCAGGCCAAAAAGTATTACGAGAGCAATGCCATTGAAAAAATGAGTGAAACCCTGAGCCGGAGCGCGGAGGAAAACGAATGATTGCCTTACAGGAAAATCTGCAGTACCGTTTTCGGGATGAAAACCTTCTGCACAATGCGTTGTGTCACTCCTCCTATGCCAATGAAACCCACGAGGCCTGCGGCTCCAATGAACGCCTGGAATTTTTGGGTGATGCGGTTTTATCGGTGATAGTCGCCGATTATCTGTTTCATTCCTTCCCTCAAAAACCGGAGGGAGAACTAACCAAACTGCGGGCGGCACTGGTTTGCGAAAAGGCACTGTGTCAGTTTTCCCGGGAACTTCATGTCGGGCAATATCTTCTGCTGGGAAAAGGGGAACAGGCCAACGGTGGCAATGATCGGGATTCTATTTTGGCAGATGCCTTTGAAGCCATTCTGGCGGCGATGTATTTAGATGGCGGAATGGAAGTGGCGCGCCGTCATGTGATGCGGTTTGTATTACGGGAACTGCAGAACACCGATGACGAGCCCTTTAAGGACTACAAAACGACCCTGCAGGAAGTGGTTCAGCGGAATCCCGAAGAACGGCTTTCCTATCATCTGATCGGGGAAAGCGGGCCTGATCATCATAAAAACTTTACGGTAGAGGTTCATCTGAATTCCAATGTGATCGGAACCGGGACGGGAA
>CAKSNI010000100.1 GCA_934476025.1 uncultured Eubacteriales bacterium
TCTATATACACCGCTGCTTGTACTATGCAGCAGAGATTCGTCGTGAAATTACTTACCGGCCTTCGGACGCTTGGCACCGTATTTGGAACGGCCCTGCATTCTCTTGGCAACACCCTGAGCATCCAGCGTACCACGGATAATATGGTAACGGACACCCGGCAGATCCTTAACACGGCCGCCACGGATCAGGATAACACTGTGTTCCTGAAGATTGTGGCCGATGCCCGGAATGTAAGCAGATACTTCAATTCCGTTGGACAGACGAACTCTGGCAATTTTACGCAGTGCCGAATTCGGCTTTTTCGGGGTTGCGGTTTTAACAGCCGTGCAGACGCCTCTCTTCTGGGGAGAATCGCTGTCGATTTGCTTACGCTTCATAGAGTTGTAGCTCTTGAGCAAAGCCGGGGCTTTCGCCTTCTTTTCGATGCTTTGACGTCCACTGTGAACCAACTGGTTAAAAGTAGGCAACTCGTACACCTCCTATTCTGAAAATGTATATGACGCAGATGGGGTATTCCCCACCTGCGTTATATCTGATTTTGCGGACAAACCAGTCCACACAAAAATGATTATATCACCGACTTTTTCGTTTGTCAACACAAAACTGAAAATTTTGGTGAAATACGGCATCAGGCCGGATCGGCAATTTCTTCCGGTTCCGTCTGGGCCGCAGGAATGGATTCTTCCTCGGGTTCGCTCGGGTTGATTTCCTCGCACTTCATGCCGGTACCGGCCGGAATCAACTTGCCGATAATAACATTTTCTTTGAGGCCGAAGAGCGGATCGACCTTTCCGCGGATGGCCGCTTCAGTAAGAACCCGGGTGGTTTCCTGGAAGGAAGCCGCCGAGAGGAAGGATTCGGTCGCCAAAGAGGCTTTGGTGATACCGAGCAAGGTCGGACGGTAGGTTGCCGGAGCAATTCCGACTTCGCCGGCCGCCAGGCGCTCTTCAATCGCACGATTGGCCGCAATAACATCTTCCACATCGTAACGGACATTCTGCAGCAAATCGGTAGAACCCGGATCGGTGATGAGCAGTTTGCGCATCATCTGACGGACAATCACCTCAATGTGCTTATCGTTGATATCAACACCCTGCGTCCGGTAGGCATTCTGGATTTCGGCGATAATATAATTCTGAACCGCTTCCGGACCCTGCGCTTCCAGAATATCCTGCGGATATTTCGAACCGCTGATCAACAGCTGGCCGGCCGTGACATAGTCACCGTCTTCCACCAGCGGATTCAGGCCGTACGGAATGCCGACCTTTTCTTCGTCCTGATCATTGCGGATAATCACCACTTTGCTCTTGCGCTCTTCGGTGATGGTTACCTGACCGTCAATCTTGGCGATCAAGCCGTGATGTTTCGGACGACGGGCTTCAAACAGTTCTTCAACACGCGGAAGACCCTGTGTAATATCCTCGGTACTGGCGATACCGCCGGTATGGAAGGTACGCATGGTCAACTGGGTACCCGGTTCACCGATGGACTGCGCCGCCACAATTCCCACAGCTTCCCCGGAAGTAACCGGCAAACCGGTTGCCAGGTTGCTGCCGTAGCACTTTTTGCAAACCCCGTGGGCAGAATTACAGGTAAGAATGGAGCGGATTTCCACTTCTTCCACCGGTTTTCCGTCAATTTCGGTTTCGCAGATCTTCTTGGCATCATCCGCTGTGAGGATATGCTGATTGTCCACCAGTACTTCCCCGGTTGCGGGGTTGATGAAATCATGAAGCAGGAACCGACCAACAAGGCGTTCGCTGAGCGGCTCAATAACATGATTGCCGTCTTTGATTTCCCGAACAATCAGGCCCTTTTCCGTTTTACAATCGTCTTCACGGATAATCACATCCTGGGCAACATCGACCAGTCGTCTGGTCAGATAACCGGAGTCGGCCGTCCGCAAAGCGGTATCAGCCAAGCCCTTCCGGGCACCACGGGATGAAATGAAGTATTCCAGAACATTCAGGCCTTCACGATAGTTGGCACGGATCGGAATTTCGATAACCTTACCGGCTGTATTGGCGACCAGTCCGCGCATACCGGCCAACTGACGGATCTGGCTCATGGAACCACGGGCACCGGAATCGGCCATCATGAAGATGGGGTTGAATTCGTCCAAATTGTCCTTCAGGGCATCGGCGACATCCTCGGTTGCTTTGTTCCAGATTTCTTTAACATGGCGGCTGCGTTCATCACTGCTCATGAAACCGCGGCGGTATTTCTTGGAAACCTTATCCACTTCCGCTTCGGCGTTGGCCATAATCTGCTTTTTATCCGGCGGAATAACCGCGTCGAATACCGCAACGGTGATCGCGCCTTTGGTGGAATATTTAAAGCCGGTGGCTTTGATATTATCCAGCACAATGGCCGAAGCGCTGGTGCCCTTCTGTGCAATGCAGCGATCGATGATCTTTCCAAGCTGCTTTTTGCCGACTTTGTTCTGAATGATTTCGCTGTTGTCGGTCACACTGCGGGCATTCGGATCGGCAAGACGGAAGGTCCATTCCAGATCCAATTCATGGCCCGGTTCGCTGCGGTCAACAAATCCGAGATCCTGCGGGATGGATTCATTGAAAATGATAAACCCGACAGTACACCATACCAGGCGGGAAATTCCGTCTTTTTCATAGCGTACCCGGATCGGAGCGTGCAGACCGATCAGATTGTTTTGATAAGCCATAATGGCTTCTTCTTTATTGCGGTATACATTGTTGGTACCGTCTTCTTCGGTTTTAACAATGGTCAGATAGTAGGAACCGAGAACCATATCCTGAGTCGGAACAACAACCGGTTTCCCGTCAGACGGCTTCAAAAGGTTGTTGGCAGCCAGCATCAGGAAACGGGCTTCCGCCTGCGCTTCGGCCGAAAGCGGTACATGGACCGCCATCTGGTCGCCGTCGAAGTCGGCGTTGTAAGCCGTACAGGCCAGCGGATGCAGCTTTAAGGCCTTCCCTTCCACCAGAATCGGTTCAAAAGCCTGAATACCGAGGCGGTGCAGAGTCGGAGCACGGTTGAGCAGAACCGGATGTTCTTTGATGACCAGTTCCAGTGCATCCCACACTTCGCCGCTGGCGCGTTCAACAGCCTTGCGGGCCGCTTTGATATTAGCAACTTTCTTATCTTCCACCAACCGTTTCATTACAAACGGTTTGAAGAGTTCCAGAGCCATTTCTTTCGGCAGACCGCACTGATACATCTTCAGTTCCGGCCCAACCACGATAACGGAACGGCCGGAATAGTCAACACGCTTACCCAGCAGGTTCTGACGGAACCGGCCCTGTTTCCCTTTAAGCATATCCGAAAGGGACTTGAGCGCCCGGTTGTTCGGCCCGGTTACGGCCTTTCCGCGGCGGCCGTTGTCAATCAATGCGTCAACGGCTTCCTGCAGCATTCTCTTTTCGTTGCGGACGATGATATCCGGCGCGTGCAGTTCCAACAGCCGTTTCAAACGGTTATTGCGGTTAATCACCCGACGGTACAGATCGTTCAGATCGCTGGTGGCAAAACGGCCGCCGTCCAACTGAACCATCGGACGCAGATCCGGCGGAATAACCGGCAGAACATCCAGTACCATCCATTCCGGGCGGTTGCCCGAAATGCGGAAAGCTTCCAGCACTTCCAGGCGTTTGAGAATCCGTACCCGTTTTTGACCGGTAGCGGTTTCCAGTTCGGTGCGGAGTTCTTCACAGCTTTTATCGAGGTCAATTTCGCAGAGCAGTTTTTTAATGGCTTCCGCGCCCATTTCGGCAACAAAATCGTCCTCATATTTTTCCCGCATATCCCGGTACTGTCTTTCGTTGAGCAGCTGTTTCTTTTCCAGCGGCGTATTGCCCGGATCGGTAACAATATACTGAGAGAAATACAGAACCTGTTCCAGGGCTTTGGGAGAAATGTCCAAAGCCAGACCCATACGGGACGGAATGGTTTTAAAGTACCAAATATGCGAAACCGGAGCTGCCAGTTCAATCGAGCCCATGCGTTCCCGACGAACCTTGGCACGGGTCACTTCCACCCCGCAGCGTTCGCAGATTTTACCCTTATAGCGAATGCGTTTGTACTTTCCGCAGTGGCATTCCCAGTCCTTTGTCGGCCCGAAAATGGCTTCGCAGAACAGGCCGCCCTGTTCCGGTTTCAGAGTACGGTAGTTGATGGTTTCCGGTTTGGTAACCTCACCGTATGACCATTCCCGAATCTGATCGGGAGACGCAAGCCCGATTTTGATTGACTCAAATTCAATATTATTATCCATATATGCGCCCTCCGTTATTCTTCAGTATCATCAATAAAATCGTCATTCTGCGATTCTTCTACAATATCCTCTCCGTTTTCATCCTGAAGGGAATATCCGTCTGTCGCGCCTTCCATGACATATTTTTCGTCCATGGTTTCATCTTCGGGCGGGGGTACGAAGGGAAGCCCGATTTCATCCTCTTCAAAGTTCTGCTTCAGATCGATTTCATTCTGATCTTTATCCAGCACCTTGATATCGAGCCCCAAAGACTGCAATTCCTTGATGAGAACCTTGAAGGATTCCGGAACACCCGGCTGCGGCACATTCTGGCCCTTGACAATGGATTCGTAGGTCTTGACACGGCCGACCACATCGTCGGACTTGACCGTCAGAATTTCCTGCAGGGTATAAGCGGCGCCGTAAGCTTCCAGAGCCCAAACTTCCATTTCGCCGAAACGCTGGCCGCCGAACTGGGCTTTCCCGCCGAGCGGCTGCTGCGTAACCAGAGAATACGGACCGGTAGAACGGGCGTGAATCTTATCGTCTACCAGGTGATGCAGTTTCAGATAGTACATATATCCAACCGTAACCGGATTGTCGAAGCGCTCACCGGTGCGGCCGTCATTCAGGAAGGTTTTTCCGTCAACGACCTTCAGTTTGCCCTGCATGGCCAATTCGCTCAGAGCAGCCTCATCGGCACGAACCGAATCGTCCAGGCGGCGGATATCCCGTTTCCCGTCCGGATCGGTAACTTCTTCTACCAGAAGTTTTCCGCCGAGCGGTTCCAGGAACTTCCCGTTGTTCGGG
>CAKSNI010000101.1 GCA_934476025.1 uncultured Eubacteriales bacterium
ACGAGGGTTCCCGGATTCGTCGCCGTCGGGAATGTTTGAAATGTCAGAAACGTTTTACCACCTATGAAATCATCGAACGGCTGCCCATCATTGTGATTAAAAAAGACAAATCCAGAGAACCGTTCAACCGGGAAAAACTTATGAACGGGCTTTTACGGGCCTGCGAAAAACGGCCGGTTTCGGTGGACACGCTGGTCGAACTGATTGATGAGATCGAATGCAACATCCAGAATTCCCTGGACCGCGAAGTTCCTTCCGAAAAAATCGGCGAAATGATTATGGAGCGCCTGCGTGCCATCGACGAAGTCGCCTATGTCCGCTTTGCTTCGGTTTACCGCCAGTTCAAGGATATTTCCTCCTTTATGGATGAACTGAATCACCTGCTTGAAAAGCAGAAAAGCAACCCCTGAATTCCCTTTTTCAAAACCACAAATGAACAGGAAGATAATCATGACTGAAAATAAAAAAATCGCCCAGCTTCTTTTCCCGGATCTCACCAAAACGCCGGCCGATTACGAAGCACTTTACCCCGCCCGCGACCTTCCGCAGGGAGCGCGGGTGACCCGTATTGCCCCCAGCCCGACGGGATATCTGCATCTCGGTACCCTGTTTACGGCTCTGATCAACCGCATTTGCGCCGATGCGTCCGGCGGAATTTTCTTCACCCGTATCGAAGATACCGATAAAAAGCGGGAGGTTGAAGGCGGCATTGAGGATATTATTACCGGGCTGCGCCGGTTCGGCATTCAAATTGATGAAGGGTTTATTTCCGGAACCGAAGAAATCGGCGCCTACGGCCCTTATCAGCAAAGCCGCCGTGCCGAAATTTATCAAACCTATGTTAAGGATCTGATCGAAAAAGGGTTAGCTTACCCCTGCTTTTGTACCGAAGAGGAACTTGGCCGGGTTCGCGAGGAACAGGAAAAGCAGAAGGTCCGCACCGGCTATCACGGCGAATGGGCGGTTCACCGCAACATCACCCTGCCGGAAGTGGAGGAACAACTGAAAGCCGGGAAGCCGTTTGTCATCCGACTGAAATCCGACGGCAGCGAAGAACGCCGCGTTGTTTTTGACGACCTGATTAAAGGGCGGATTGAAATGCCGGAAAACGATGAGGATTTTGTTCTGTTGAAATCCGACGGAATTCCCACCTATCATTTTGCCCACGCCATCGACGATCACCTGATGCACACCACCCTTGTCATGCGGGGGGATGAATGGATTTCTTCGGTTCCCAAACACCTGCAGCTTTTCCGTATGCTCGGGTTCAAACCGGTGAAATACGCACATATTTCCCCGATTATGAAGCTGGACAACGGCGCCAAGCGAAAAATTTCCAAACGCAAGGATCCGGAAGCCGCCGTGCGGTTCTTTCTGGATGAAGGATACGATCCGCAAAGCGTGATTGAATATCTGATGACCATTGCCGCTTCCGACTATGAAGATTGGCGGAAAGCCAACCCCGATGCCGACCGGAAAAATTTCAAGTTTAACCCCAAAAAAATGAGCGTTTCCGGCGCGTTGTTCGACGAAAACAAGCTGCTGGATGTCAGCCGGAATCTTCTTTCCCGCATGGATGCCGATACCCTTTATAAAAAGCTGACCGACTGGGCTTCTTCCCACGATCCTGCCTTTGGGGAAATGCTGAGTGCCGACCCGGCCTACACCAAAGCGGCTCTTTCCATCGATCGGGGCGGAAAGAAACCGCGGAAGGATCTGGCCCGTTTTAAAGAAGCCAAAGAATATCTTTCGTATTTTTACGATCCGCTGTTCCGGCCCTGCTACGATTTGCCGGATTCCGTTTCCAAAGAGGACGCTAAAGCGTTTTTGCTCCGCTATCAGGCGGTCTACGATCCCCGGGATGACCGGCAGCAATGGTTTGAAAAAATCAAAGCGCTCTGCCCGGAACTGGGGTTTGCCCCGGAAACCAAGGCCTATAAAGAAAATCCGGAGGCCTATAAAGGTCACGCCGGTGATTTAAGCACCGTTTTGCGTATTGCCGTTACCGGGCGCAAAAACACCCCGGACCTTTGCAGCATTATGCAGGTGCTCGGGCAGAAAACCTGCCTAATCCGCATCACCGCAGCGGTAGAAAATCTGTAAACAGGAGAATGCACTATGGAAGAAAAAAATAAACCGGTTCTTTGTGAAGAAGAGGCCGCCAAACCCTCCAACTTTATTTTGGATGCCATTGATCAGGATCTGGCCGAAGGAGTATACGACCGAGTACAGACCCGTTTTCCGCCGGAACCGAACGGGTATCTGCACATTGGCCACGCCAAGGCCATCTGCATTGACTTTTCGGTCGCCGAGCGTTACCACGGAAGCTGCAACCTGCGCCTGGACGACACCAACCCCACCAAAGAAGACACCGAGTATGTGGATGCCATTCTGGAAGATATCCGCTGGCTCGGATTCCATTGGGATCATGTATATTACGCTTCGGATTATTTTGATTATATCTACGAATGCGCCCTGAAACTCATTGATAAAGGCCTGGCCTATGTGGACGAACTGACCCCTGATCAGATTCGTGAATACCGGGGAACCCTGACCGAACCGGGCAGGGAAAGTCCCTTCCGCAACCGGCCGATTCAGGAAACCAAAGATCTTTTTGCCCGGATGACCGCCGGAGAATTCGACAACGGCACCCTCGTTTTGCGTGCCAAAATTGATATGGCTTCCTCCAATCTCAATATGCGGGACCCGATCATTTATCGGGTTATGAAGGCCCATCATCACCGCACCGGGGACAAATGGTGCGTTTACCCGATGTATGACTTTGCTCATCCGCTTTCCGATGCCAAAGAAGGGGTTACCCATTCCCTTTGCTCTTTGGAATTTGAAAATCACCGTCCGCTCTACAACTGGTTTTTGGAAAAGCTGGATATTCCGCATCCGCCGCGGCAGATAGAGTTTGCCCGGATGAATGTCAACTATACCCTGACCAGCAAGCGCAAATGTTTGAAACTGGTCAATGATGGGCTGGTGACCGGTTGGGACGACCCGAGAATGGCCACCCTCTGCGGCATCCGCCGCCGGGGATATCCGGCCGAAGCCGTTCGGGAGTTTGTTGATAAAATCGGCGTTTCCAAGGCCTACAGCGTCATTGATTATGCTCTGCTGGAATCCTGCGTCCGCGATTATCTCAATCGCTATGCCGAACGCAGCATGGTAGTTTTACGCCCCCTCAAGGTTGTCATTGACAACTACGACGAAAACAAGGTAGAATCCATCCGGGTGGATATCAACCCGAATCAGCCGGAAAAAGGGCAGAAAACCGTAGAGTTTTCCAAGGTCCTCTATATTGAACAGGATGACTTTATGCTGGATCCTCCGGGAAAATACTTCCGCCTTTGTCCGCAGAAAGAGGTCCGTCTGAAGGGGGCTTACTATATCCGGTATGTCTCCCACGAAACCGACGAAAACGGCAACATCACCTGTGTTCACTGCCTGTACGATCCGGAATCGTTTGGCGGAGAAACTCCCGACGGCCGCAAAGTCAAAGGCACCCTTCACTGGGTCAGCGAACATGAAGCCACCGACGCAACCGTTCGCCTTTATGACCGGCTCTTTAATGTAGAAAATCCGTCGGACGAAGAAGGCGTTTCCAGCTTCGCCGATAACCTCAATCCCGATTCGCTCACGGTGTTGACAGGCTGCAAAGTCGGTCGGGATGTCGCTTCCGCCCGACCGGGCGATCGCTTCCAGTTTATGCGCCAGGGCTATTTCTGCATCGACCCCGACTCCCGCAAAGGGGCTCCGGTGATCAACCGCACCGTAGCTTTGAAAGATTCCTTTAAAAAGTAAGTCAGGAGGGAAAAACGGATGAATGTTTCCCAAATATATGCCTTTTTATCCGAAAAATTCCCGCCGGAAACAGCCGCGGATTTTGACAATGTCGGCCTGCTGGTAGGCGACCCGAAACAGGAAGTACACCGCTGTGTGGTGGCTTTGGACTGTACCGATTCGGCCATCGATTATGCCGTGCGGCAACAGGCCCAATTGATTGTGACTCACCATCCCGTGATTTTCCATCCAATCCGCTCCGTGACAGCGCCGGGGCTTCCCTTTCGCCTGATTCGCAACGGTCTTTCGGTTGTCAGTATGCACACCAATCTTGACACTGCCGACGGCGGCGTCAATGATGTTTTGGGCGAAACCATCGGGCTGACCGATCTGAAAAAGCTAACGACACCGGATGGATTTTCCATCCGCATCGGGCAGTTAACCCGTCCGATGAGTTCGTCAGATTTTGCCGCCCTTCTGGGCAAACGGCTGAACACGGTTGTTCGCTATGCCGGAAGCAAAACGATTCAAACTGTCGGGCTTTGCAGCGGAAGCGGTGCTGATTATTACGATTGTGCAATCGCGGCCGGGGCAGATGCCTTTGTCACCGCCGAAGTCAAACACCATCAATTTTTGGCGGCCCGGCAGGCCGGGGTGCCGATTTTTGATGCCGGGCATTTTGAAACCGAAGTGGAAATTGTTCCGGCTCTGTGCCGGCTTCTGACCGAACGCTTCCCGGGCCTTGACTGCCTTGCGTTCCAATCCCGTGAAATAGAAATAGAGGTATGCGGTTCTCATGGGCATTGAAATGATTCAAAATTTTCTTACCGTGGCACAGCAGGTCGCCATTCTGTTTGTTTTGATCGCGGTCGGCTTTGTCTGCGGAAAACAGAAACTGCTGGATGATCGCATTGCCAAAGGGCTTTCGGATTTGGTGCTGCTTTTTGCTACACCGGCCATTATCATCGGTTCTTTTATCCGTCCGTTTGAAACAACCATGTTGCGTCGGCTGTTAATTTCCTTCGGGCTTTCGGCCGTTTTTCACGCCGTCGGCATTCTCCTTGCCTTTCTTTGCATCCGGGGGAAAAACCGGGATCGGGTGGATGTTTCCCGTTTCGCCGTCATTTTTTCCAATGCCGGGTACATGGCCTTCCCGCTGCAGGAGGCCATTCTCGGGGAGGACGGAGTCTTTTTCGGTTCGGCCTATGTTGTGGTATTCAATGT
>CAKSNI010000102.1 GCA_934476025.1 uncultured Eubacteriales bacterium
TTCTTCGGTATTGTAAAAAGAAAAACTGGCCCGTACCGTGGACCGGTACCCGAGAAATTCCAGCAGCGGCTGAGCGCAATGATGCCCGGCCCGCACCGCCACCCCGTCGGATGCCAGAATTTCGCTGACATCGTGCGGATGAACCCCTTCTACCGAAAAGGTCACAATTCCGTGGTGCTGTGCCGGATCACTGCTGCCGAGGATCCGGATTTCCGGAAGCACCTGCATCCGCTCCATGGCATACGCGGTCAACTGCGTTTCCCGCAAAGCGATTTCGTCATACCCGATTTCCTTTACATACCGGATTGCCGCCGTCAATCCGGCGCAGCCGGCCGCATTCACCGTTCCGGCCTCGAATTTATGAGGCAGTTCGGCAAAAACCGCCCCTTCCCTGGTCACCGACTCAATCATTTCTCCCCCGCGTAAAAACGGCGGCATTTTTTGGAGCCATTTTTCCTTTCCGTAAAGCACTCCGATGCCCATCGGCCCGTAAATCTTATGGCCGGAAAAAGCAAAGAAATCCGCGTCCAGTTCCTGCACATTCACCCGTTGGTGCGGGGTGCTTTGCGCTCCGTCAATCACGGCGACCGCCCCGACACGATGGGCCGCCGCCACCAATTCCTTCACCGGGTTTTCCCGGCCGATGACATTGGAAACCCGGGTAAGGGCCAACAAAGCCGTTTTTTCGTTGATTTTCGAAAGAGCCTTTTCAAGGTTCAGGCTGCCGTCCGGTTCACATTCCAAAAAGCAAAGACGGGCTCCCGTTTTTTGACAGACTTCCTGCCAGGGAAGCAGGTTGCTGTGGTGTTCCAGAATGGAAACCAGCACTTCATCCCCCGGTTTTAAAAAATTCATGCCGTAACCGGAGGCCACCAGATTCAGCCCTTCGGTGGTATTGCGGGTAAAAATAATTTCCCGTTCACCGGCGGCCCCGATGAGATCCTTTACCTCCCGACGGGCTTCTTCACAAACCCGGGTCGCTGCGACACTCAACGGATAGATTCCCCGCAGCGGATTGGCGTTTTCCCGTTCGTAAAAGAACCGGATCGCATCCAGCACACATTGGGGTTTCTGTGTCGTCGCCGCATTGTCAAGATAAGCGACCGATTCGTTTTGCAGCAGCGGAAAATCCGCCCGAACATCCTTTTTCACTCTGTTTCCTCTTTCTCATCATGATTATCCTGCCCGTCATGGGTCCATTCCCAGAACACGGCATCCCCCGTCATTCGACATACCCGATCGGTCAGAGAGCGGGCCATGAAATCCTTGGCCGCTTCCCGGTCAATGCCCCGGCTTTCAAAATAGAACAGGGTTTCTTCGTCCATTTCACCGATGGTGGCCCCGTGGGTACCGTCCACCTTTTCTTCATCGCAGAGAATCAGCGGCACCGTTTTATTCACCGCATCTTCTCCGAGCATCAGTACCGTTTCCTCTTCGCTTCCTACCGAACCGCTGCATCCCTTGCGGAAATCTATGGTTCCGCGAAAGATTTTTTGGGCCGCCTGTTCCAGCGCCCCTTTCCAGGAAATCCGGCTTTGGCTCTGAGGACCGAAATGCACCACTTCAATATTTCCGTCCAATTCGTCTGCCCCGGAAAAGCGATAGGCTTCTTCATCCGTAAAGGAAGCCTTCTTCCCCCGCAATTCGATTTTCCGGTCGGTCAGCAGTCGGCCGCTTCCCGTCATCACTCCGAGAACCGACAATTCGGCCTCTTCTTCACATACCGCCGCCACTTCCTGCCGAAGCACCGCACCTCCCTGAGGGCAAAGCAGCCAGCAGATATTCACCTTTGCCCGGGCTTTGAGGGTCACCTCCAGGCGAACCCGGGCCGACCTGTCCGGGCAGACCCCCAAAAACAGGTTCAGCCGGGAATCCGGTTCGGCCAAAACGCGAAGCACCGTTTCTCCGTATTCGGCCGACGGCGTTTTCAGTTTTTGATAAATCGGCCCCACCCTTTCTCCGGGGGCCGCCCGATAAACCACTTCTTCTTTTTGAGGAGCTGTTTTCGGCCAGGGGAGAACCGTTTCGTTAACCTTCAGAAAATTCCAGGTCCGGCAGGGAAGCCGATTCACCGTTACCGTTTCCTTCATGCCTGTTCCTCCTTGTTTTTCTGTGAATCCCGGGTCATTTCCAGTCGGATCAGATTGTTCATTTCCACCGCGTATTCCAGCGGAAGTTCCTTAGACACCCGATCGGCGAATCCGCTGACAATCAGCGCCCGGGCATCCTCCTCACTCATTCCGCGGCTCATAAGATAAAACACCGTTTCGCTGCTGATGCTGCCGATTTTGGCTTCATGCCCAACCGCGGCATCCTTGGTGCGGATATCCATGGCCGGAACGGTATCCGACCGGGAATCGCTGTCCAAAATCAGCGACTCGCAGGAAACCGATGATTTGGCCCCGATCGACCCTTTGAGCACCGTGACGCTGCTGCGGAAGGTGCTGATTCCGCCGCTTTTGCTGATGGAACGGGTATTCATATATGACCCGGTATTTTTTCCGATATGAAGCACCTTAGCCCCGGTATCCAGATTTTGCCCGGCACCGGCAAAGGTCACACCCGTGAATTCCGATTTGGCCCGATCCCCCTTCAAAACACTCATCGGATACAGGCATCCGACATGGGAACCGAACGAACCGGACACCCATTCAATCACGCCGTCCTCTTCCACCAGCGCTCGTTTGGTATTCAGGTTATACATATTTTTCGACCAGTTTTCAATGGTGGAATACCGCAGTCTGGCCCCTTTTTTAATAAACAGTTCCACGCATCCGGCGTGCAGATTGGCCACATTGTATTTCGGAGCGGAACATCCTTCGATGAAATGCAGATCGGCCCCTTCCTCCACAATGATCAGAGTATGCTCGAACTGCCCGGCCCCTTTGGCATTCAGGCGAAAATAGGATTGCAGCGGAATATCCACCTTTACCCCTTTGGGCACATACACAAACGAACCGCCCGACCATACCGCTCCGTGCAGCGCGGCAAACTTATGATCCCGGGGAGTCACCAATTTCATAAAATACTGTTTCACGATATCGGCATATTCCCCCTTGAGGGCCGATTCCATATCCAGATAAACCACACCCCGGCGGGCCACTTCATCCTTCACCCGGTGGTAAACCAGTTCCGAATCGTACTGAGCCCCCACCCCGGCCAGACTTTTTCGTTCGGCTTTGGGAATGCCCAGGCGATCAAAGGTGTCTTTGATATCCTTCGGCACCTCTTCCCAGGTATTTTTCATTCCGGTATTCGGGCGGACATAGGTGGCAATGGAATCGATATTCAGTCCCTCCAGCGACGGCCCCCAGTCCGGAACCGGCATTTCTTCATAAATTTTCAGCGCTTCCAACCGGAATCGGCGCATCCATTCGGGGTCGCCTTTTTGATCGGAGATTTCTTCTACAATTTCCAAAGTCAACCCGGCTTTCATCCGGAAAGCATCTTCCTCCCGATCACGAATATCATAAATACTCCGGTCAATTTCCTGAATTTGCGGCGTTTGACTCATATCGTTTCCCCTTCCTCCGGCACCTGCAGCGAAGAAAAGCCGGATGTATTGATCTGCTCAATCAGGGAAGCATCGGAGGATTTGACAATCACACCGTTTTCCATAACATGGGCGGCATCCACCTGCAGCGCCTCCAGAATCCGGGTGCTGTGGGTGATAATCAGCAGCGAACCATCGGTTGATTCCCGAAAGGCCCGAACGCCTCTCGATACGGTGCGAACCGCATCGACATCCAGCCCGGAATCGGTTTCATCCAGAATGGCCAGTTTCGGGGAAAGCATCAGCAATTGCAGAATTTCCGCCTTTTTCTTTTCTCCGCCCGAAAATCCGACATTCAGATCCCGCTCGGCATAGGACGGGTCCATTTCCAGCACCTTCATTTTTTCCAGCAGCAATTGCTGAAATTCCATGCGTTTCAGCCGTCGGCCGGTTTGCTGCTCCATCGCGTTGCGAATAAACGACCCCAGGGTAATTCCGGGAATTTCCGGAGGATTCTGAAAGGAAAGGAAAATTCCTTTGCGCGCCCGCTGTTCTACCGGCAGACGCGTGATTTCTTCTCCGTTAAACCGGATTTCCCCTTCGGTGACGGTATAGGCCGGATTGCCGGTGACGGCATACCCCAGGGTGGATTTTCCGGTACCGTTCGGCCCCATCAGTACATGGGTTTCTCCCTCCCGAATGCTCAGGTTCACCCCATGCAGAATTTCTTTTTGGGCCACACTGACCTTCAGGTTTTTCATTTTCAGCAATTCTTTTTTCATACCGATCCTCCGTTTACAGAACTGATCCTTCCGGCTGCCCGGCGGCAGCCTCGCTTTTTAATACCTACCACTTTAATAAGTATTATATCCATGATTCCTACAAAGTCAATAGGTTTTGAAAAAATTCCCTGAAAATTCAAAAAAACGAACCCAAATCGCGAATCGGGCCAAATTTCCGATAAAGGAATTTTCGTTTTATACCGTTTCCCCGAACTTTTCTGTCCGGATTGCGCCGCTGTTTCACTCCCGGGTTCCGAAAATTTCTTTTTGTTTTTCCCAAAACGGCGGTTCCCGGTTTTCCTTCACCATGGAACGGCGATAGGCGGAGGGGGTCTGCCCGGTCATATTTTTGAAGGTTGTGCAAAAATGCGGGCGATCATGGAACCCGGATTCAAAGGCCACCAGTTCCACCGGCAAAGCCGTTTCTCTCAAGAGGCGGCAAGCAATGCGAAGCCTTTCGTGCAGCACATATCGATGGATGGTACATCCGGTCATTCGCTGAAAAACCCGGTTGCAATACAGAGCGTTATACCCAACATAGGCGGCAATTTCCCGGTTGGTGATTTCCCCGGTACAGTTCTGATGGATATAAGCAATGATCCGGCTGACCAGGAGTTCTTTCGGATCCGGCGGCTGAATCTGTTCCAACAGTTCGCAAAGCAGTTCCTTTAAAATGGCCGAGGCCCGTGCATCGGCTACTTCGTTTTTTCGGGAATAACAGCTGACCAGTTCCACAA
>CAKSNI010000103.1 GCA_934476025.1 uncultured Eubacteriales bacterium
CAATAATCAAGATCGGTATTCAACCGATCATAATAACGGGCAAACACATCATATTCCATGCTTCTCCCCCCCTTTTTTTCTGTTGCCCATTGTACCAAAATCGGACCAAAAAGTCAAGTTTTCCAAATGCCGGCCCCTTGACAAAGCGGGTTAAGTCGGCTATAATCGTTCCACTGTGCAATTGAAATTTCACATTACGGAGAAAACCATGATTGCTTTATCGGAACATTTTACAACCAAGAAACTGATTCGCTTTACCTTCCCGACGATCATTATGATGATCTTCACCTCGATTTACGGCGTGGTTGACGGCTTCTTTGTTTCCAACTTTGCCGGAAAATCCGCCTTTGCCGCCGTGAATTTTATTATGCCCTTTCTCATGATCCTCGGCAGCATCGGTTTCATGTTCGGTACCGGCGGAAGCGCCTATATTTCCAAAACCATGGGAGAAGGAAAAACGCAGAAGGCCAACCAAATTTTCACCCAACTGATTTTTGTTTCGCTGGTTTGCGGAATTGTTTTTGCGGTTCTCGGCATTCTCCTTCTCCGCCCGATTGCTCTTTTCCTGGGTGCGGATGAAGCCATGCTGAGCCTTTGCTGCCGCTACGGAACCGTCATTTTGGTCTGTCTTCCCTTCTATGTTTTGCAATATGAATTTCAGTGTCTTTTTGCCACGGCCGGAAAGCCGCACCTCGGGCTTTACATTACCCTGGCGGCCGGTTTTTCAAACATGATTCTGGATGCCGTACTGGTTGCCGTTTTTCCCTTCGGCGTCACCGGAGCTGCCGTAGCCACCGGGATCAGCCAGATCATCGGCGGTGCCATTCCGCTTTTCTATTTTGGCAAAAAGAACCGTTCTCTGCTATCCTTTTGCAAATTCAAGTTTGATTTTTCCGCCATGGTCAAAATCTGCAGCAACGGAATGTCAGAACTGATGAGCAATATTTCCATGTCCCTTGTCGGGATGCTGTACAATGTTCAGTTGATGCGATTTGCCGGAGAGGACGGCGTTGCCGCCTACGGGGTTCTTATGTATGTCAGCATGATCTTTGCGGCAATTTTCATCGGGCACTCGGTTGGAGCCGCCCCGATTGTCGGCTACCATTTCGGTGCCAAAAATCACCGGGAGCTCAATAGCCTGTTAAAGAAATCCGCTGCCTTGATCAGCGGCTGTTCCGTTGTTATGTTCCTGATCAGCGAACTGTTGGCCTGGCCTCTTTCCCGGCTTTATGTTGGATATGATTCCGAACTCCTCTCTCTGACCGCCCATGCTTTTCGCATTTTTTCCTTTTCATTCTGCTTCTGCGGCTTTTCTATTTTCGGTTCTTCCTTCTTTACGGCACTCAACGACGGGCTCAACTCCGCCCTTATTTCCTTTTTGCGAACCATGGTCTTTCAGATCGGGGCGGTGTTGCTCTTCCCGATTTTCTTTGAAATTGACGGCATTTGGTGGTCCATTACTGCTGCCGAAGTTATGGCTCTGTTCTTTACCTTTGTTTTTCTCATCATCAAGAACAAAAAGTACCGATATTTCGGGAAGGCGGACGCGAGTTTCCATCCTTAAAAAGGTTCTGCTGCCCGCGGCATTTTTTCAAAAAGCAGAGATCCGGCAAAGGAATTCCTTTGTCGGATCTCTGCTTTTGTTATGGGAGCAAAAACGGTTTTTCTCCGTTTTGCTTTTTCTGATATTCCGGGTTGGTGCTGCGGAGTTGTTCAACAGCCCGGGTGATTTCATGAAGAAGAATCGGAATTTCTTCGGCCGTATTTTCTTCGTCCAAAGTAATCCGAATGCCGGAAAAAGCCAACACTTCCGGTCGGCCGATGGCCAGCAGTACATGACTTGGCTCCAGTGAACCGGAAGAACAGGCCGAACCGCCGGAAACACAAATCCCGGCCCGATCCAGCAAAACCAGCAAATTTTCCGACAAAGCGTCTTCGATGCACAGGTTGATATTCCCCGGCAGACGCGGTTGAGCCGCTCCATTCAGCGCGGTGTGGGGAATTTTTAATAAGCCCTCCAGCAGCATATCCCGAAGCTGCCGAACCTTGGCGGTGTTTTCGGCCATACGGTCGCAGCTTTCCCTTAAGGCCGCTGCCATCCCGCCAATACCGGCCACATTCTCCGTTCCGGCCCGTTTTCCCCGTTCCTGAGAGCCGCCAAGAATCAAAGGCGTCAGTTCCACACCCCGACGACAGTACAATCCGCCAACCCCTTTCGGCCCGTGAAACTTATGAGCGGAAAAAGAGAGCAAATCCACATTCCATTCCCGAAGCGAAATCGGCAAATGCCCGACCGCCTGCACGGCATCGGTATGAAAAAGGATCCCACTGCGGCGGCAGATTTCCCCGATTTGGCGGATGGGTTGCAGTGTTCCGATTTCATTGTTTGCCATCATTACGCTAACCAGGCAGGTGTCCGGGCCGATTGCCTTTTGAATCTGATCGACCTTCACAATCCCGTCCTCATCCACCGGAATCCGCAAAATGCGAAATCCCTGTTCCTCCAGTCGCCTTAAAGGATTCAAAACAGCAGGGTGTTCGATGTTCGTGGTAATGATTGTGTGTTTTCCCAGCTTTTTTCCAAAATGGGCCGCCGAAAAAATCGCCAGATTATCCGATTCACTACCGCCGGAAGTAAAAAGAATTTCCCCGCGGGAGCAACCCAGACACTGAGCAATTTCCTGCCGGGCATCCATCACCGCCGCATGGGCAGCCCGTCCGATTGCGTAAGGACTGGACGGATTTCCGTAATTGCGGGTCAGGTAGGGCATCATGGCCGACAATGCCTTTCGGCTTAGCGAAGTGGTCGCAGCACAGTCCGCGTAAATCATGAAAACAACCTTTCTTTTACACAAAACAGTAGGGAATGCCGAATCCGGCATTCCCCCGCCGCAAAGTGTGTCTTAAAACAGGATCATTCCGCGAACAACGGAGTCGACAGATAGCGGTCACCGGTATCCGGCAGCAAAACCACGATGGTTTTTCCTTCGTTTTCGGGCCGCTGAGCCAGCGAAATCGCCGCATAAACCGCTGCGCCGGAAGAAATACCGACCAGTACGCCTTCCTTTTTCCCGATGAGTTTTCCGGTTGCAAAGGCATCTTCATTGCTGACCGGGAAAACCTCATCATAAACCTTGGTATCCAGTACATCCGGAACAAACCCGGCACCGATGCCCTGAATTTTGTGCGGGCCAGCCACCCCGGTAGAAAGAACCGCCGAAGTTTTCGGTTCAACCGCCACAACCTTCACCTGCGGATTTTTGGATTTTAAATACTGTCCAACGCCGGTAATGGTACCGCCGGTACCGACACCGGCAACAAACACATCCACTTTTCCGTCGGTGTCTTCATAAATTTCCGGCCCGGTTGTTTCAATATGCGCCTGAGGATTCGCCGGATTGACAAACTGCCCCGGAATGAAGGAATTCGGAATTTCCCGTGCCAGTTCATCAGCCTTGGCAATTGCGCCCTTCATGCCCTTGGCACCGTCACTCAGCACCAGCTCCGCTCCGTAGGCTTTCATCAGTTGACGGCGTTCAACCGACATGGTTTCCGGCATAACAATGATAATCCGATACCCGCGTGCAGCTGCTACCGAAGCAAGCCCGATTCCGGTATTGCCGCTGGTCGGTTCAATAATAACCGAACCGGGCTTCAGCTTACCGCTCTTTTCGGCTTCGTCAATCATCTTTTTCGCAATCCGGTCCTTAACCGAGCCGGCCGGGTTAAAGTATTCCAGTTTCGCCAGAATTTTGGCCTTCAGACCGTATTCCTTTTCCAGATGGGTCAGTTCCAACAGCGGAGTTTTCCCGATCAACTGATCGGCAGATGTATAAATGTTTGCCATGATTTATCTCTCCTTTGAATTTTCTTTGATCGTATTATAGCACCTATTGCCTATCTTGTCAATAGGTAATGTAGGAATTTATTTTTTAGTAAAAAAGTTCTCTTTCCGTTAAGAAAGAGAACTTTTTGTTACTATTTACCATTTTGGCTGCCATCGGGATTGATATTCTCCCTTTTGCCCTGCCGAATCACCCGCTTCACGATGTTCTTCCTTTTCGGCCGCAATGTGCTTTTGAAGTTCCTGCTCAAAACGGGCAGCATCAATCGGCAAATCGATTTTCTGATGCAGCCAGGAAGAAAGATAGGCCGCATTGGAAACCGTTAGTTCCCACAAAGCCTCTTTTCCGGGTGCAATCAGCTTTTCCCCGCGCAGAATGGCATCGGCAAAATTCTGTAAAATAGCCAGGTGACCCTCCACAGCCGGCGGCAGAGGAATTTCTTTTCGAATCACCGGGCGGCTGCAAAAATCTTCCGAGGAGTTTTGTCGGTATTCCGGTTCATCAAAATCCAACAGTTCGGTCCGAAGCTGTCCGTTTTCCAAAACCATTTTGCCTTTGCTCCCCGAGATTTCCAATCGATTGGTTCCGGGATATTCCCCGGTGGAGGTAATAAAAACCGCTGTAGCCCCGTTTTCGTATTCCAGATACAAGGTTGCGTCGTCCTCCACCTCGATGGCATGATACGCCCCAACCCGACAGTCCGCCCAAACGCTTTTCGGCATTCCTAACAGCGAAACAAGCAAATCCAGATTGTGCGGAGCCTGATTCAGCAAAACACCGCCGCCCTCCCCGCTCCAGGTAGCCCGCCAGCCGCCGGAACGATAATAATGTTCGGTGCGATACCAATTGGTAATCATCCAGACTGCCCGTTTTACCGTTCCGATTTTTCCGCTTTTCAGCAAATCGGCGGCTGTTTTGAAGATCGGATCGGTCCGTTGGTTGAACATAACTCCGAATTTCCGGCCGGATTTTTCGGATACCCGGATCATTTTTTCTACCTGCCGGGTATAGACTCCTCCCGGTTTTTCGGAAAGAACATGCAATCCGGCCGCAAAACAATCACAGGCAATGGGGGAATGCTCGTAGTGCGGTGTGGCAATAACGGCCACATCCGCCACCCGATCCGACAGCATTTTCCGATAATCGGTATACAGC
>CAKSNI010000104.1 GCA_934476025.1 uncultured Eubacteriales bacterium
AACCGGAACCTCACAGACACCAAAGCCGCAGCGGCTGGCCACGACGATGGCCTCAGGTTCCGGATAATCCTTGGCGTAGGTTTTTGCAAAGAACGCCGTAGCCTCGGCATTGGTAGCCCGGAAACCGGAGGTGGCGTCGGTAATACGCGCCCCGCAACAAAACCGGATCACCCCGGAAAGAAACCGGATGCCGACCCGCCGCATAAACGAAGTCTGAAATCCCCGTTTTTCAATAAAGCGGGAGCCGACCGACATATCCGCCGTTCCATCCCCGATCGGCCGGATCAGCGCTTCAATATACGCCGGATCGTGCTGCCCGTCGCCATCCATCTGAACGGCGACATCGTACCCGTTCTGAGCCGCATACTGATACCCGGTCTGCACGCCGCCGCCAATTCCGAGATTCACCGGCAGATTGATATACGAATATCCGTGGCTTTTCAGAATGGATTCGGTGGAATCGGTGGAACAATCGTTGATGACCACATAATCGTATTGCGGATAATTGGTCCGCAGATTTTCCACTACGCGGAAAATGTTTTCTTCCTCATTGTACGCCGGAATAATCACCAAAACTTTCACTGCTGCATATCCCTCATTATCTGTAAAATTCGTTGCGCGGTTTTGTCAAAGGTAAAGGATTCTTTCAGGCGCTCCCGGCAGGCCTGAGCCGCCGCTGTGCGTTCCTGCGGATTCTCCAGTGCCCAAAGGATGGCGTCTTTGAGGGGACCGACCGACCGATCCTTCAAAATGCAGCCGTACTCCCGGCCGGTGATCAGTTCTTTGGCTCCGCCGGCCTGGGTAGTAATGACATACACCCCCATGGCCGCCGCTTCCAGCACCCCGGTCGGAAGCCCTTCCGGAAACTGAGAAGGCAGACAGTAAATATCGGTTTCCTTCAGAGCGGCAATCACCTCTTCAAAGCACAGTTTACCGAGATAACGCACCTGCTGATCCGCCTGTGCGGCGATGGATTCCTTCTCCGGGCCGTCGCCGGCAATCCATAAAGTCAGTTTCGGAAAATTCAATTCCCGGACAGCCTGAATGAGTTCGTAAATTCCCTTTTCGCGAATCAGCCGGCCGGCAAAAAGTATCACCGGTGCATCCGGTTCCATCCCGAGTTTTTCCCGGAAGGAAACGCAGGGATGTTCCGCCAAACGCTGAATTTCGGGCAATTCCACCGCGTTATAAATAACCCCTTTGGAAACAATCCCGAAATGGCCGCTCCACCGGCAGCATTCCTGGCTGACACCGTAATAATCCTTACAATAGCGCTTTAAGATTGCCGTTTGCCAATGTTCAAACCATCCGCCGAGGGTATCCAACAGCCGGTTGTTCACACTCATATGAGAAGAACCGTGTTCTACGGTAATCACGGGAATATGCCGTTTGGCGGCAAATTTGGCCCCATAAATGCTGTGCAGATAGAACCGGGCGTTGATCATCACAAAATCGAAATGCCGGGCGTTGAGGTCTTTTTGAATGGCTCGGGTTCTCTTTCCCGGTTTTTTGATCGGATAACGACCGTTCAAAAGGGGATAACAGGGGAACCGGTAGATTTCTATGCCCTCGTTGATTTCATGATCGGGAAGATCAAACAGATTGTTGGTAACAATGGTTACCTGATGCCCTTCCTGAAGCAGGTACCGGGCATTATAATAGGTAAACCGCTCGATTCCCCCGACATTCGGCAGGTAATTCGCAGAAAAAATCAGAATATTTGCCACAATTATTCCTCCCCGAAATCAATCACAGCCGGACGGTGAGTTACCCGATCCTCCACCGGAGGAAGCTGCATATAATCCCCGTATTGTTTCGTAAGAACCAAATCGTCCCGACAGGGGACCTTTACGCTCATATTTTCAAAAGGAACGGTTTTCAGCGGAAACAACCATTCGCGCTTAAAACTCTCCTTTTTGGCCATCGGGCAGGCAAAGGAAGCCAGATATTCGGTGGTCTGCCCCTCGCAGCGACGGGAAATCTTTTCCAATTTGCGGTACAGCTTTTGCGGAGTCACCCGGAAAAGGTACAGCAGGCCATGGGTGATTTTGAAAATCACCCGGCAAAGGCCGGCTTTGATTCCGCCGAAGGGCAGATGCGGCTTTCCTTTGCCGGTCAGAAAGATCAACCGCCCCAGCACCCAGGATCTGCGATATTGACGCGCTGCCAAAGATTCATCGTCACTGACCGGGTCGAGCACAAACAGATCGATATTGATGCCTTTTTTAACGACGCAATCCCGGTCATCCTCCGACAAAAACAGCGTTCCCTTTTTCTGAAGATGGGTCACGGTATTGCTGTATTCCGGGCAGAGCAGCGGAGTAATGACTTCGTAAGCGTCGCCGACCTGATCGGCCACCTGCAGAAATTTTTCATAGTCTTCCCGCAGCAGGCCGACATCCAGATCATCGTCCCACGGAATATATCCATGATGCCGTTCGGCACCGATAGCCGACCCGTACATAACGAAATAACGAATGTTGTTTTCTTCACAAACGCGAATAAATTCTTTCAGAATCTCCATCTGCACCTGACGCAGATGAAGCAGTGTTTGCTGATCGTATTCCACTATTCATTCTCCCCTGATCCGGCCATCAGCCGGTTGGTATTTCATTTCCGGAAAGATCGGCAATACCGCCAATCCCCCAGGCGCTCCCGAAAAGAAAAAAAGCGGCGATAAATCCGGTTTTTCCAAAGGGCGGCCATTCCGGCGGCATCCCGATTGCTAAGCAGCGAAAGCCGTTTTTCAAAAAGTTTCCGTTCTTCGTTTTGATCCCGATAACGGCAAATCTGCTCCAATGCCTCCGCTTTTTCCCGGGCAATTTCCAGCCGTGTTTGCGGTTTCGGTTCCCACCCAAGGGTGTTGGAGGAATGCAGGCGATAATCCGTCCATTCCCGATTGCAAAAGGCCAGCCCCTTTTCGCAGGCCGCGACCAGATTCATTTCCCAATCGTGCGGCAAAACGCTTTGACTGTTATCGACAAACTGTCGGGCCAGTTCTTTTCGAACCGCCATGGTGCAGCCGGGCGCAATATTGCCGTGCAGCACCTCCTCAAAGCAAACCCGACGAAGCTGTCCCTTTGGCGTTTTGGTTTTCATCAGCCCGCAGTTGGTGCCGGACCGATAATTCCCAGAGATCGGGCAGCCGTGTTCATCCACCCGACGGATCGCCGAACAAAGAGAAAGGAGGAAATCATCCCGGGCAAAGCACTCCGCCATCCCCCGGATTTTTTCCGGATGCCAGATATCATCCTGATCACACAGGAAAATCAAATCCCCCCGGCAAAGCGACACCGCCTGACGAAAATTTTTACGATAGCCGAGGTTTTGATCGTTTTCAAAGACGGTACAGCCCGACAACCCGATTTCTTGTGCCGTGCGCCGCACAAATTCCGCACTGCCGTCTGAAGAAGCATCATCGCAAACAACAATTTCATCGGCCGGCCGGGTTTGATGGGCAAGACTGATCAATTGTTCCCTCAAAAAAGCCGTCCCGTTATAAACCGCCAGGGCCACGGAGATTTTCATTGCGGCGTTTCCTCCGAATCCGTCAAATATCTTTTTCGATTATACCATACCGTCCCCGAAAAATCAACCGTTCGTTTTTGGGTATATTCCGGGGTTAAAAAGGCAAAAATACCGGTAATCCGGAACCGATCCGTGCGTTTCTCCGCTCCGGTGTTTTCATAAAAGAAAGGATCTGCCTATGCCCCATCATCTGATTATCAGCGATATTCCTCTTTCAAAACCCCCGGGTTGTCATAACACCCGGATCATTTTTCCCGGAGAACCCGTAACCCCCTGTATCGGCTGTTTCGGCTGCTGGGTAAAAACGCCGGGACAATGCGTTCGCCGGGATTCCTATCAAAATACCGGCGCATGGCTGGCCGATGCCAAAAAACTCATTCTGATCAGCCGATGTGTTTACGGTAGTTTAAGCCCGTTTATCAAAAGTGTTCTGGACCGGGCCATTTCCTATGTACAGCCCTATTTTGAAATTTACCACGGCGAAATGCACCACCGGCGGCGATACCCCGGGGAAATCGAATTGGAGGTGCTGGCCTACGGGCAGACCTCCGATCAGGAGCGGAACACTCTGCGTGATATTTTAACTGCCAACGCCGTCAACCTGCACGGAAGGGTCGGCGCGGTTCGTTTTTTCAACACCCGGGAAGAACTTCCCTTCGATCAAATATACGGAAAGGAGCCGTTTTGATGCATCTGGTATTTCTCAACGCCAGCCCGAAGGCCGGCACCGGTGTCAGCGGCGTTTTGCTAAACCGATTTTGCCGAATCAATCCCGGCCTTTCCCCCGCGGCCGCGCTACACTTTGCCGGACAACCGGTAAGCGCCTTTGATCGGGAGCTGCTCGCCCCCTGTGATACCCTGTTGGTCGCCTCGCCCCTTTATCTGGATGCTCTGCCGGGCCACTTTTTATCGGTGCTGGAACAATTGCAGGGCGTTTTGCCCCAAAAGGCCCGGGTGTATTCGCTGATCAACTGCGGATTTTATGAGGGGAATCAAACCGTCGGAGGCCACCGGGTTTTGGAAAACTGGTGCCGGGAAAATAACCTTGCCTATCAGGGAGGGCTGGGAATCGGCGGTGGCGGCAGCATTTGCCTTTTGGAAAAGCTGCCCGATTTCTGCTGGCCCCGCCGTCGTATTGACCGGGCCATTCTCTCACTCGGAAAAGCCGTTTCGCGCGGTGCGCCTTTCCCGGTTTGTTATACCACGGTTGATTATCCGCGTTTTTTCTATCTGAAAGGCTCCCAGATCAGTTGGAACCAAAAGGGCCGGGCCGCCGGGCTGCACAAAAAGGATTTGCAGCGCCCGCTGCCCCGATAGCGCCGGCCGGCAATTTTTTTCCGTCTGCAAAAATCCCGACAGTGAAAGCACTGTCGGGATTTCAGTCTGTCGAAAAAGTCCAGCAAAAGCTGGGCTTTTTTACGTAAATATGGTATAATAGAA
>CAKSNI010000105.1 GCA_934476025.1 uncultured Eubacteriales bacterium
GAATGGATGACCCTTACTAAGGGGCAGTTCCGCCGTATTATTGCCGTGGAACCGGACCCCCGTTCCTTTGCCAAATTATCTGCTTTTTGTCGGAACGATCCCCGCGTTTTCCCGGTTCATGCCTGTATCGGCGAACAGTCCGGAACGGTTAATTTTCACGCTGCCGGCGGAAGAAACTCCTCCCGGGAGGGAAAAGGAAAAGTCTGCCCGGTTGCGTGTCTTAATCTGGACAGTTGGATTTTCCATCAGCCGATCACCTGCCTGAAAATGGATATTGAAGGAAGCGAGGCCGCGGCAATTGCCGGCGCAAAACGGCTGATCGCCGAAAAAAGCCCGAACATGATGATCGCCGCGTATCACAAAAGCGCAGATTTGTTCCGCATTCCGCTGCTGATCGACCAAATCAATCCTTCTTATAAAATTTATCTGCGGCACGAAGCCTGCCTTCCTGCCTGGGACACCGAATTTTTGTTTGTCAAGTCATGATCTTTAAAAAATCTCACCCTCATCTCCCATCTGTTTTCCGCATTTTATGCGCAGCTGACGGATGCTGCATTATCCTGTTTTGCATAACCGGTTGGCTTGGCCGCACCGGGCAGATTTTCTCGATGCTTCTTTTCTTTTTGCTTTCCTTTATTGCCTGTCAACTGCGCTGCGCCGACGAGAAAAACAACGAGCAAAAAAGGGCGGTTATTCGTCAAACCGTCCTTTTTTGCTTTTTGCTTTATTCTTTTCTGGCCATTTTTTATCTGTTTTTTGACAGCCGGTTCGGCCGTTCCATATCACCGTTTTCCGTCGGATTTTCCGAGAGAATGGCCTTCGCCAACCTTCGGCCGTTTGCCACCGTGCGTTTATACTTTCGGGCATACCGATTGGGGCGAATCACCAAGGTCGCCTTTTACCGGAACATTTTCGGCAATTTGGTTCTGCTGATGCCCTATTCGGTTTTTCTGCCGATTCTGTTTCCTCGCCTTTCTAACCCGCTTCGGTTTTTGCTCACGGTTTTTCTCATCGACCTCGGGATTGAACTGACCCAATGGATTTTGCTGTGCGGCGTTTGCGATGTAGACGATTTTATTCTCAATCTGCTCGGTGCTTTTGCGGCCTATCTTGTCTTTCAGATAGTTTGCAAGCGAAGAAAACACCTCAGTGATTAACCCGAAAACTAATCCAATTCAACAGCGCCGGTATACAGCTGATAATAGCGGCCTTTCTGGGCCAACAATTCTTCATGATTGCCCTGCTCAATAATTTCTCCGTGCTCCAAAACCAGAATTTTGTCGGCATTTCGAACCGTTGACAATCGATGGGCGATCACAAAAGTGGTGCGGTTGTGCATAATCCGATCCATGCCCCGTTCAATATGGTGTTCGGTTCGGGTATCCACCGAACTGGTCGCTTCATCCAACACCAGAATCGGGGCCTTGCTGATGGCCGCCCGGGCAATATTCAGCAATTGTCGCTGCCCTTGGGAAAGATTCGCGCCGTCTCCTTCGATCTTCGTTTGATACCCTTCTGACAGCCTCATAATAAACGAATGGGCGCTGGCAACCTTTGCCGCTTCCATCACTTCTTCATCGCTGGCATCCGGACGACCGTAACGGATATTTTCCATCACCGTTCCGGAGAACAAATGAGTATCCTGCAAAACCATGGCAATTTGTGAGCGCAGATAACTCCGCCGATACTGCTTCAATTCAATTCCGTCCACCATGATTTTTCCGCTGTCGATATCATAAAATCGATTCAACAGATTGGTAATAGTGGTTTTTCCCGCTCCGGTGGAGCCGACAAAGGCGATTTTATGCCCGGCCGAAACCTGCAGGTTGATATTTTTCAGCACGATTTTTTCCGGGACATACCCGAAACTGACATTTTCAAACGAAACATTTCCGATAATCGGGCTTTCTACAGCCGATTCCGGATCTTGGGCTTCCGGTGTTTCATCCATCACCTGAAATACCCGTTCTGCCCCGGCTAAAGCCGAAAAGATGGTAGACATCTGCATGGAAATGGTATTGATCGGCTGTGAAAAATGGCGGGAATACCCGGCAAAAACCGTCAACGCCCCCGGTGTCAATCCGCTGGTACACATCAGTATGCCGCCGACACCTACCGTTACACCGTACGAAACCTGGCTGGTATTTCCCATAATCGGCCCCATAATGCCGCCGTAGAATTGCGCCCGAAACTGTTTTTCACGCAAATCCTGGTTCAAAAGGCCGAATTCCTCCTCACATTCCTTCTCGTGATTGAATACCTTGACCACCTTTTGCCCTGTTACGGTTTCCTCAACATATCCGTTCATAACCCCGATCGCAGCCTGTTGAGTTCCGTAATACTTTGAACTGGCTTTTCCAATCAGGGCTCCGCCTTTGATAAACAGCGGAACAAACGCAACGGTCACCAGGGTAAGGATCCAGCTGGTTGTCAACATAAAAACAAGAGTTCCCAGCAGACTGATAACCCCCGAAACCATGGAGGTCAGCGAATTGTTGAGCATGGTGTCAATGTTGTCCACATCGTTGGTAAACCGGCTCATGATTTCCCCGGTCGGATGCCCGTCGAAATACCGGATCGGCAGTCGCTGCAGCCTGGAGAACAGATCATCTCGGATTTTTTGAACCGAATTTTGGGAAACGCTAAGCATCAAGCGGCTTTGCAAATAGGTGCAAACCAGGTTGATAAAATAAATCAGACAAAGCAAGATCAGTGCCGTTAAAATATACAGAACTACGGTGCCGGCACCGGTTTTGGGCGAAACCCAGCCGATGCATTTTTGAACTGCCGCATCGGCAATGCGTTCGGCCGCCGTCATTGCCATTTCCTTGCCGGTAACCTCTACCGTCAGACGATCGATAATCGGCGCGATCATATAGCTTCCGATGAGAGAACTGACTGTGCTGAAAATCATACAGAGCAGCACAAGAAATAATTTCAACTTATGTTCTCCGACATATTTCATCAGCCGGGAAATTGTTTTCCGGGTGTTTTTCGGCCTTCCGCCACGGGCCCTTCCCCGGCCTGGGCCCGGATGCATTCCAAAGCCTCGTTTGGCCGGACCGGTACCGCCGGCGTACCGCATTTGCAATTCTTCAATGGACCGCGACACAGTCATTTCCCCTTTTCTGCTGATACTGCGATTCGTAAATTTCCCGGTACTCCGGATTGGTGCGGAGCAATTCTTCATGCGTTCCGGTTCCGGTAATTTTTCCGTCATTCATAACAACAATCAAATCCGCTTCCATCACCGAAGAAATCCGCTGAGCAATAATGATTTTGGTTGTGTGGTTCAGTTCGTTTTTCAGCGCCTTACGAATCATCGCTTCCGTTGCGGTATCCACTGCGCTGGTTGAGTCGTCCAAAATCAGAATTTTCGGCTTTTTAAGCAGTGCGCGGGCTATGCACAGTCGCTGTTTCTGACCACCGGAAGCATTGTTTCCTCCCTGTACCAGGGAACTATCATACCCCTGGGGAAATTGCAAAATAAACTTATCCGCCTGTGCCTGTTGTGCCGCCTTCTGAATTTCTTCGTCGGTTGCTTCGGCATTGCCCCAGCGCAGATTGTCCCGAATGCTTCCCGAAAACAGGATGTTTTTCTGCAGCACCATCCCAACACTTTCCCGCAAATGGTAAAGGGAATAACAGCGAACATCCTTTCCATCCAAAAGGACGCTTCCCTCATCGGTGTCATACAGTCGGGGAATCAGTGACAAAAGGGTGGTTTTTCCGCAACCGGTTGAACCGATAATTCCCACGGTTGAACCGGCTGGGATTTTCAGAGAAATATGGGAGAGAACCGGATCCGGGCTGTTCTTATAATACCGGAAGGTTACATCCCGGAATTCCACCGAACCTTCCCGCACCTGCAGTGTTTCATCGGTCTGTTCGCCATCTCCCAGCGAAATCGGTTGATCCAGCACTTCACGAATCCTCCGGGCCGAAGCCAGAGCTCTTGCCGAAGTAATCAGCAGGAAGGTTACCATCATCAGCGACATAAGAATTTGCGTTACATAGGTCAAAAACGCCGAAAGATACGCGACATCCATACTGCCGCCCAAAACCATTTTAGAACCGAACCAAATCACCAAAATCGTGGTAAGGTACATGAAGAAGGTCGTTGTCGGCTGCATAAAAATAACCACCCGCATAGCGGCCATCCCGGCCTTTTTCAGGGCAGCATTGGACCGGCGGAATTTTTTGATTTCATGATCTTCCCGAACAAAAGATTTTACCACCCGGGCATTGGTCACATTCTCCTGCACTCCGGAATTAAGAACATCGATTTGACTTTGCATCCGGGTGAAACGGGGAAAGCCGACGGCTACAATCAGAGCAACCGCCAAAATCATCAGCGGAACCGAAACGGCGAACACCCCGGAAAGTTCCGGTTTGATGGAAATGGCCATAATCAGCGCCCCGATCATCATTCCCGGTGAACGCAGTGCCATACGCAGAAGCATATTGACAAAATTCTGAATCTGGGCAACATCATTGGTTAAACGGGTTACCAAAGAGCCGGTGGAGAAACGGTCAATTTCCGAAAAAGAAAACTGCTGGACCTTTGCAAAAATGTCATTTCGCAAATCAGCCGAAAAATTCACCGAAGCCTTGGCTCCGAAATAAGCACCGCCGACACCGCCGCCCATCATGCAAAGGGCCACTCCGATCATGCCAATCCCACTCAGAATAGACGAAGAAACCGTCAGGGTTCCGCTATTGGCCGCATCCAGAACCGTAGACAGGAATTTCGGCAGAATCACTTCCCCGATCACCTCCACAATCATGCAAAGCGGCCCGAGCAAAAAGCACAGCCAATACGGTTTTACATATTTCATCCATTTTTTCATATTAACGCCCTTTCTTTCAGTCGGAATTCTTCGAATCCGGAATCTCCTCTGCATCCCGTTCTGCTCTTGC
>CAKSNI010000106.1 GCA_934476025.1 uncultured Eubacteriales bacterium
GATATAAATAGCCGAAATGGGTTTCCAATCCGGTAGCCAGGTGATAATCCTGCGCGGTGGCGCTTTTCGGGGAGTGATTGGGATGAAAATTCCGGCCCCTTTTGAACACGGATTCTTCCTCCTCGGTAAGAAACGGGCGAATCGTTTGGCAGGCCTGTGCCTGTGCCGCCGCTTTAACAAAACAAACCGACAGCCGGTGCAGTTCTCCGCTTTTCCGAACCTCCTGCGCCAATTGTTCCCTTACACACAGCCCATAAGCCGCATCCCCGACAAAGGCAAGGGTTGCCGGGCTGAGTTGCCGAACCGCCGCCGGATCACGGGACATATTCAAATTCAAAATCGTTGACATTGACGGTATCCCCCTCCTGAACGCCGGCTTTCTGCAAAGCCGAGATCATTCCGCAGCTGCGGAGAACCCGTTCAAAATATTGCAGGGATTCGTAATCATTCGGATCGACGGTGTTCATAATCGGCTCAATCCATTCACAGTTTTCAATATAGTAAACGCCGTCTTCCTGCCGCACGGTAAAGGACCGCTTTTCGGTTTTGCGAATTGCTTCGTCGGCCGGAATGCGTTCCTGTGCCTCAAACCGACGGATCGGAGGCAATTTTGCCAATTCGGCCGCCACATGATTGATCAAATCGCCGGTTCCTTCGGCAATGGCTGCCATAATCGGGAAAAAGGCATAGCCCCGACCTTCAAAATATTGACGAACCCGTTGAACCGTTTCCTCATCCGTCAGATCGCACTTGTTTCCGGCAATGATCTGCGGCGCCAGTGCCAATTCCGGATTGAAGGTTTTCAGTTCCCGGTTAATGGTTTCAAAATCCTCAATCGGATCTCGCCCCTCGCTGCCCGAAATATCCAGGACATGAACCAACAGCCGGCAGCGCTCCACATGACGCAAAAACTCATGCCCGAGCCCGGCCCCGGTTCCGGCCCCTTCAATCAGGCCCGGAATATCCGCCATCACAAACGAGCTGCCTTCCCCCATCCGCACAACGCCAAGAACCGGCACCAATGTGGTAAAATGGTAATTGGCAATTTTCGGTTTGGCCTCACTGACAACCGAAATCAGGGTGGATTTTCCGACATTCGGGAACCCGATCAGCCCGACATCGGCGAGCAATTTCAGTTCCAGCGTTACATCGAATTCTTCCCCCGGCGCCCCCGGTTTGGCAAATCGGGGAACCTGACGGGTGGCATTGGCAAAATGCTGATTGCCCCAACCGCCGTTTCCGCCGCGGGCAATCACCACCGGTTGATCATCCGAAAGATCCGCCAACACCCTGCCGGTATCCCGGTCCTTCACCAGCGTTCCGAGCGGAACCCGAATCACCAAATCCGGTGCCCGTTTGCCGGCGCAGCGGGCTGCCTTGCCGTTTTCTCCGTTTTGGGCGGCATATTTTCGTTTGTACCGGAAATCCGCCAATGTGGAAAGATTGGTATCCGCCCGGAAAACAATGTTGCCACCCCTGCCGCCGTCGCCGCCGTCCGGCCCTCCGGCCGCTACATATTTTTCCCGATGGAAAGAAACGCAGCCGTTTCCCCCGGTGCCCGCCTTGAGATGAACGACAGCGGTATCAATAAACATACTCATTTTTGTTCCTCGGTTACATAAAAATAAAAAACAGGCTTACACGGTTCTATTCTTCCCGGAAAGCCTGTCTTTTTCAGTTATTTTTCTGGCTTGCGAAAAGCAAAGCAGAAGGATTCGGTCACTTACTGTTCTACCGCGTAGATACTGACCTGCTTCCGATCACGGCCGACGCGTTCAAATTTCACCTTTCCGTCGATCAGAGCAAACAGCGTATCATCGGAACCGATCCCGACATTGTTGCCCGGATGAATGGCAGTACCTCTCTGGCGAACCAGGATGTTGCCGGCCAAAACGAACTGGCCGTCTGCCCGTTTCACGCCAAGACGCTTGGACTCACTGTCACGGCCGTTCTTGGTGGAACCCATACCTTTTTTATGGGCAAACAATTGAATATCAATCTTTAACACGATCTACACCTCCGTTAATACTTCAATTCGATCCGGATATTGCTCGGCAAGGCCCTCCAAATGGAGTTTCAACCCCCTGAGTACAATATCGGACTGTTTGGAACCCGTTTTCACCCGAAAGCGAAAATCTGCATCGTTTACAGCCGTATCCGCCGGCTGCCCGAGAACTTCGAGCACGGTATTGGCGGCCATATAAACGGCGCTGGAAACCGCCGCGCAGACGGTTTTTCCGAGTTCATCGTCACAGTCTTTGCTGCTGTGACCCGTAACGCAAAAGCCGGTAACGGCCCCGTTACATAAATAAAAAACTGCTTTGGTCATGGAAAAAATCAGCCGATGGCTTTGATTTCAACCTTGGTGTACGGCTGTCTGTGGCCCATCTTCCGGGCGCTGCTCTTCTTGGGTTTGTAAGTGAAAACGGTAATTTTCTTCGCCTTGCCGTTTTTCAGGACAACCCCTTTCACCGAAGCGCCGTCCACATAAGGAGCGCCGACTTTCATCGTTCCGTCATTCACGGCAACTACCTTGTCAAAAACAACTTCTTCGTCTGCTGCAGCATTCAGTTTTTCGATGTAAATAACATCACCTTCGCTGACGCGATACTGCTTGCCGCCGGTTTCAATAACTGCGTACATGATTTGCACCTGCCTTTGTTCAGTCTCGCTACAAGAGGCACGCACCCGCCTGCGGGCACGATTTACCAAAGCCACTTATATGCGGCTCTACTATTTTACTCGTTGTCGAGGGGTTTGTCAAGCCCTTTTTCGGGATTTTTTTCCCTGTCCGGCAAAATTTCACAGAGGGACTGCGCCCAGAGCATCTGCAAAAAATCTCCGCCATGGTTGATGTTGTTGGCCAAAAACTCCCGATGGCGTTTTTGGCAAAGCACCCGGTCCAGAAATCGGCCGGTATTCACGCACAAGCAGTTTTCGGTTTTTTCTGCCAATTCCCGGCTGATTCGCTGCATGGCTTCCTTTTTGGCCGGGCGATGATACCGAACGCAGCGCTCGTTGCAGGGGTAACCCGTCAGCAGGATCATCCCAATGTCCGGGTATTTTTCCCGAAGAATCCGGATGATGGCGGAAAGGGCTTCCCCATACTGCGGTGCATCAATCCGATCCGATCCGAAATCGTTGGCAAAAAAGCCGATCAGCGCCAGATCCGGGGTGCCTCCCTCCGGCAGTTTGGCCGTATCCAGCCGCTCACTCAGCGCTTCCCTGCCCCACTGTGAAGTCATTCCGCCGACCGCAAGATTCCAAAGACGGTATTCTCCCCCATAGCGCCGGGCAGCCTCATCGGCAAACATTTCAAAAAACGGAGGAATTCTACCGCCGAATCCCGTCCGGAAAGGCATCGGGCGGCTTTCACGATCAAACAGACGGTAGTGCATTCCCGCTCCACTGGCCGACGCGCCGGTTAAAGCGCTGTCCCCGAAAATCAGGTACTGCACCGACTGCCCCTGTTCCAATTTCCGAAAATACCCCGGCAAGCCGGTGCCCGTAATTTCGGTCGGTTCGTTTTGATACCCTTCCCGATCACAACGGCTGTGCCGGTAACTCACCAAAACCGCCTGATCCAGATATTCCGAATCACGAATCAGCCGCAGCCCCCGTTTGTCATCCAAATAATAATAATTTGCTTCTCCCAGCAGCCCGTCGCTGATCGTTTCGGTTTCATTACACGCCTGGCGGATGGGCAGCGTATCGGCAAAAGCCAGCGGAATTTCGGACTGCTGTGTTCGTACCACCCTTCCGTTTTCCAGTACATAGTCCCTTCCCGGCACATACACCCGGGGAAAATCCGCGGAGCGAACCTCCAAAATTTCATCCACCGGATAAATCAGGCGGAGTGCTTCGTGCTGAGCGTCAAAAACGCCGGCCTCATACCACACCGTATCACCGTTTCGCAAGGCCTGACAAAATCGGCCCGGTTCGTAAATCGTCGGCACAAAAATCCCTCCTGTAATCTCTGTTCAGTATACCACCCGAATCGGATTTTGCAAGAGAACTCGGATAAAAGGCGAATCAACAAGGCCGCTGCAAAAGCCGAACGGGAAGGCAGCGTTTCTTTCGGACAGGTTTTCGTTTTTACTCTTGCTCATTTTTTCGGCGGTACTCCCGGGGAGAAATCCCGTAGAAGCGGGTAAAACAGCAATCAAAATAAGAGGCGGAAGAAAAGCCGCATTCCAGCGCAATATCCAAAATACTGTCGTCCTTTTCTACAAGCATCCGGGCCGCCCGGCGCAAGCGAATTTGGTTCAGGGTTTCCCGGATGGTTTTTCCGGTTGCCCGACAATACAACCTCCCGAGATATTTTTCGTGGCAAAAAAGCGAGGCTGCCAGTTCCTTTACCGAAATATCCCGGGAATAAGAATGCTCCAAATACTCGGTAACTTCCCGCACCCGCCAGTCCGCCGAAGATTCCGGCCGACCGGGCTCGTTTTGTAAAATCGAACGGATGTAAGTGGCGATCAGTCCCCCCACCGCCAGCTCCTCTTCCGGTTTCGGGCATTCCCGGACCTGCCGATAGGCCCGCAAAAGATCGGATTCCTGCCCCTCGCAGCAACGCGCCGCCCGGCGCATCCGGCGAAAGGCGGTTTCCCGATTTTTGCAGAGATTGCCGATATAAATCACACAGACCGCCTCATTTTCAAAAAGCACCGGAATCACCGCTTCAAACAATCCGAAGGCACAATAGCCGGTAAAGGGTTTCTTTTCCCGCAATGCCCGGCGAACCGCCAAAGCCTTACAGGCCAGGCAAAGGCGATGCCCCTTCGGTTGCTTTTTGGCTGTTTCGCAAAATTCCAGCCCATGCCGTTTTTGTTCAACGGAAAGCGCCAGCAACGGGTGTTTCATCCGTTCACTCAGCACCGTAAAATTGATCGTATATC
>CAKSNI010000107.1 GCA_934476025.1 uncultured Eubacteriales bacterium
GGAAGCCCTTGGTGGTGCTGTTGAGTTTCCCTTGAGATGCCATCAGCTGGAGAACCACAAAGGCAACGGTCACCAGACTATATGTAGACGCGTCTTTGATTTTATTGCGATTTGGCTTTTTCATTGCACTCACCTCAAACCTTTTCCTGGACCTGCTTGCCAAGGAGCCCTGCCGGCTTCACCAGGAGAATCAGAATCAGAACCAAAAATACGATGGCATCGCTGAACTGGGGGCTTAAATAGGCCTTGCTGAAGGTTTCAATGATTCCCAGCAGGATGCCGCCCAGCATAGCACCGGGAATGGAACCGATGCCTCCGAGAACTGCCGCCGTAAACGCGCGGATACCGGGCATCGAGCCGGTGGTGGGCTGCAAGGTGGGAACGGTGGAGCACAGCAGCACACCGGCAATGGCAGCCAGCGCCGAGCCGATGGCAAAGGTGGTGGAGATGATCCGGTTCACATGGATACCCATGAGCTGCGCCGCATCCTGATCCTCAGACACCGCACGCATGGCCTTTCCGGTACGGGTGCGGGAGGTAAACCAGGTCAGTCCCAGCATGATGATGATGGAAGCGGCAATGGTATAAATCACCTCACCGGTGATCACCAGCTGTCCCCCTGCCAGGTGCAGCGGGGGAAATGTAACAATGGAAGTAAAGTTCTTGGGGCTGGAGCTCCAGATCAGCTGCGCCGCATTTTGCAGGAAGTAGCTGACACCGATGGCAGTGATCAGCACCGCCAGGCTGGGGGTTCCCCGCAGAGGCCGATAGGCCAGCCCCTCAATCAGCACACCCAGCAGGGTACACACTGCCATGGCCGCCAGAATGGAGACCGCCGCCGGAAGTCCCAGATAGTTGGTCACGCAGAAGGAAATGTAAGCGCCTACCATAATGACATCGCCATGGGCGAAGTTCAGCATTTTGGCAATGCCGTAAACCATGGTATACCCAAGAGCAATCATGGCATAAATTCCCCCGATGCTCAACCCGTTGATCAGAGTTGTGATCAGTTGCATTTTTAAACCATTCCTTTCCGTTTCGGTAAAGAAAGCGCCTCTACCGGAAAATCGTCTGGCCGATCTCCGCTTTGCCGTGTCATTTCAACGGCAAAACGGAAATCGGCCCGGCTGGCCCGGGGCCGGCTTTGCGCAGGCTCCGGGCTTGAATGCCTTACAGGCAGGGGAAGCTGTTTAGGCGTTGGCTTCCTTGATGACGAACTTGATGGCATGTTTGTTAACAAAACCGTTGGCATCCCAGGTAATATCGCCGCCGGCACCGGTAACAGCATTCTGGAACTTGAAGCCGCCCTGGAATACTGCTTTGAGTTTGTCGCACAGATCCGAAGCGGAAATGGTGACATCCTCCACGCCGGCTTCTTTCATAGCGCCAAAAATCGCATAAACACAGTCATAGGCCGAAGCAGCGAACTGATTCAAAGTGTCGGAACCGTATTTAGCGGTATACTTTTTGATGAATTCGCCGGCAGGGCCGCTGGTAGCGGAAGAATCAAAGTGAGAAAGCATGGAGATCTGCTGCGGGATGGATTTGATATCAAAGCCTTTGGCAGAATCGATTCCGTCAAAACCGTCGCAACCGTAGTAAACCGCATCATCGGCAACAATGCCTTTGGCCTGGGTCATAAACAGAGAAGCCGGAGTGTAGTAGATCGGCATGAAGATGAATTTGCAGTCTTTGAGTTCGTTGATCTGGGTGTCAAAGCTGGTTGCACCGGCATCGGTGAAAACCGTTTCTACCGTTTTGACATCCGAAGACAGGTTCTGTTTGAACTGTTTATAGATACCGGAAGAATAGTTATCATCGGATTTATAGAAGATCCCGATGGTCTGCCCTTTGAAGTTTTCGTTAACGTATTCGGCAGCGGCTTTCCCCTGGTTGCCGTCGGCGAAGCACATCTGATATCCGTTGTCGTATTTCGGAATCTCATCGTTGGAAGCAGACGGGGTCAGGAAGAACACATTGTCTTCATGAGAAAGGTTGGTCCATTCTGCACACGGTGCAGAGGTTACGCAGCCTAAAGAAACCTGCATGCCTTTTTCCAGCAAAGAAGAATAGTTGGTCGCGACTTTGGTGGCATCATGCATATCGTCGGTTGCTTCCAGTTTGAATTTCACACCGTTCAAACCGCCGGCTTCATTGATTTCATCCACAGCCAGCTGAGCGCCGTTTTTAACACCGGTACCATAAATAGCGGCAGCACCGGTAAGCGGACCGGACATTCCGATGACATATTCGGTATTGCCCGAAGTGTACCCGGAGCCTTTGGAGCTTTTTCCTCCGCATCCGGCGAAGCAGGTCATAACCATGGCTGCTGCCAGAACAACAGAGGCGATTTTTGCGAATTTTTTCATGTTGATTACCTCTTTCTTTTTGTTTTTTAAATATTAAAAACGGCTTAACGGTGATCCGTAAGCCGTTTTTGATAAAAGAAATAAATTGGTTATCCTTCTAACAATTGGCTGTGCGGATCTTCTTTTCCGACAAAATCAAAAGAATCAGATTCAAAAGGACTACGGCGAAAATCAAAATCATTCGCGCAATCAGGGCAATGCGGCAGACAACGCCTGCGACAGCCGCGACCGCGACAAAAAATACCGCCAAAAAAGCAAAAAGTGCCGCAAAAGCAGCACTCGAAAAGACAGAATGAGAAGCAGTAAAATGGAAAGGACAGCAACAAGCAGCCGGTGACGAAGCATCGGAATGAGTGTGATGGTTACAGGTAAAAAACGAATAACCGGTCATTGCTGTTCCCCCCTTGTTTTTGGATTATCCCGATTATAGCGGATGAATTCCCATTTGTCAATACGGAAATTTCAACTTTGGCGATTCAAACAAACTTAAAAAAATGCCAAACGGCAAATTCCGACAGATTGTATAAAAGCCATTTCTCCAAACCGCGGCCTCGGCCGGGCTACGATTCTCCGATTGTCGCTCCGGCTCTTTCGGCCCTCTGCCCGGTCACCGGTTACAGCGGATGAATGCTCGGAAGAATGCTTCCGGAAAGAAAATCCAGAACGGCGAAGGTCTTTTCCGAATTGCGCGGACGGCTCAGTGACCCCGGATTCACCAGATAAACCCCGTCTTCATACGATAGTAAGGGAATGTGTGTATGACCGAACAGAGCAATCCGGCAGCCGCGCTTTTTGGCCTCGGCCAGCAGCCGCCCCGTTCCCTCTTTTACTCCGAAGCAATGCCCGTGGGTATAAAAAATACGCTCCGAACCGATTTTCACTTCATCAAAAAGCGGTGCGGTGGGGAAAAAGTCACAGTTTCCGGCCACGCAGTGAAACACCCGGTCCGGATAATCCGGCAAAATCTCCTTTAAATCGGCACAGTCATCCCCCAAAAAGAAAACATCCCGTGCCTGCGGCACCGCCTGCAGCGCCCGGCGAATGTTGCCGGGGCGGCGATGGGAATCGGAACAAACAAGAATTCTCATAAACAGCCCTTGCCTTTCATATAAAGTACTATCAGTCAAATCGGTGGTGAAACCATGAACCAGGAAGATTTCTATCAAAAACTTCAAAAAGACGCGGCGAAGGATCCGAATGTTCTGCTCAGCCGCCTGAGCCGGGCGGATCAGCAGAAAATCCGCAGCATTTTAAATGATCCGGAACAAACCCGGCGGATTCTGGATTCCGCAGAAGCGAAAAATCTGCTCAAAAAGCTGAAAAAGGACGGAAAATAATGGATGAACTTTCTCAGCGGTTCGGCGAAATTCTCAAAGATCCGCAAAGTATGGAAAAGGTTCGGCAGATGGCCTCCCGCCTGCTCGGAGAAGAAGAGGCCGAAAAACCCGAAGCCGCTGCGGACCCAACCGGGGCCGCTCTTTCCTCTTTGCTGCCGGAGGGCACCGATGTAGCGAAACTGGTTCGGATGCTGACACGCCTGCAAAACCGCGGGCCGGACAGCCGGGAGCAGCTGCTGATTGCCCTGCGCCCCCATTTAACCCCCGAACGGCAAAAACGGGTGGATCAGGCCTTACGGATTCTGAAACTGCTGGACCTGGCCCCGCTGCTCAGCGACAGCGGAATTTTGGGATAACGCCGACCGCTGCGCCAAGGGGGAGGAGCCATGAACGAATTTGAACGCCAAAAGCAGCAGGCTGCCGAAGAACTCCGACAAATGCGGGAGCAAAGCCGAATGCCGAAAATTCCCGATTTTGTCCGGTTGAACCGGCCCGGCAGCGAAGAAGCCGGGCCCAAACCGCCTCCCGGGCCCAAGCCCTCCCCGGGGGGCGTTCCCTCAGCCAAGCCGCCCGGAGAGAAAAGCGACGCCGACCGATTGCTGCTGATCGGGATTTTTTTGTTGCTTTTTTCGCAGAGGTTTCTGCTGCGGTCTGCTGAATCTCGCCGTCTTTAACTACTGCACTTACTGCCATATTCTCTCCTTTCTGACTTTCCTATGCGGTAAAGTCTACGGTATTTCCGTTTGCTTCCATCATCTTTGCGGCAAGCACCTCTTCTTCGGTTGCCTCTTCTTCAAAAGATGCATCCAGGGAAGCAAGATTGATTCTTCTGGGCGTTCTGCGCTGCTGTTCATACGCTTCCTGTCCGGGATTCTCCTGTCCCTGCCATAAGCTGCTCTCAAAGCCTCTGGTGTCTACGGATACTTCAATGGCTTCTACCTTCACTCCCTGATCATTCAACGCTTCCTTAAGCTGTATCATCTGCGTTTCCACAGCAGTTTTCACGGCTTCATTCTGTACATGGAACATTGCGGTAATCTCTCCTGCATGGTTCGTAAGCTGCACGTGAACGGTTCCAAGACTCTGCGGATGAAGCTGCATTTCAAGGGAATCCACATTCGGTGTAATCCGGATCTTAATGTTACTTAAAATCTGATCCATGA
>CAKSNI010000108.1 GCA_934476025.1 uncultured Eubacteriales bacterium
GCCCGGCCGGGCGTGTTTCGGCCTGTTTTTCGGTGGAAAGAGTTTCCAGTTCCTGCCCGATTACAGGAGTAGGCGTAACGCATCTTCCTTTCTGTCTGTTCTTCGTTGAAAAGCCGCGAAAACAATCGTTTTCACGGCCTTAGTATAGCGAATTTTCCCCAAAAAAGAAAGAGGTAAATTGTTAATTTTTCATTTCGGTTTCCGAAAGATTTTCCTCTTCCGGAAAATTTTTCTTTTCCCGGGTAGAACTGTAATCCAAAAGGAAGAAAAAAACGCAAAGCAGTCCCGTCCACAAAAATTCGGTATTCTGATGGGAAAGGGACACACGGCCGGTAAAGCGATAAATCAGCGCCAAGGCTACCGACGAAAGAGAAAGGACCGAAAAGGCAAACCCGAAAGCCCGCATCCACCCAAATTGTTTTTCTCCCTGCAATCCGAGATGGAATTTCGCGCAGCTCAGCCAATACAGCAGCGTCAGGCAGGATTCCGCCAAATACAAAACATGGCTGACAATGGTTGCCAGCGAAGCATAGGAACTGAACGCCACAATAATCCGGAACACAAAATACAAAATCGGCAGGCAGTAGAAAATCCCGTTGATTTTCCGATGAGTCAACCCGGCCACCGCCCAGGCAACAAAAAACAGTCCGGCCGCTACCCCAAAAATCTTCAAAGCCGCCGGCTGCCAGGAAGGAATGGAAAAGGTTCTCACCTTTACGCTCTCCCAGATGACCGCAATTCCCAGCAAAACCGAAACGCCGCAGCACGCCGGTGAGGCAAACTCCCGCGGCCGGCGGATATCCCGGTTCAGCAGAGAAAACACAGCCGGAGCCAGAACGCAGACAGCCACCCCCAGGCACAAAAGCAGCCCGATCGGTTTCATTCCGGAAAGAAAGAACCCGGTGGTCGCTTCGACGGTATAAAATGAAAGAAAGATTTCGCACAGACAGCAAAAAGCCGCCGAAAGCGAAAAAAGAGCCAACAAACTTTTGTGATTCATAGACGGATTCCTTTCCGGACAAAGCCACGCCGCCGTTTCTTCAGCGCAAAACGGCATAATTTTGCAGACAAGCACATACCATTGAATATCCACCGGCCGTTCCGATTATTCTTCTATTCTACCAAAGTGCCGGAAAATGTCAAGTAAATCCCGAAAAACTCCCGATTTATCGGACGATTGCACCGCCTTGATTTCGGGCTTTTTCGGGGAAAGGATGTTGCCCGATGAAAAGTGTCTACACCCTGACCGCCGTTTTTTTGATTCTCTGTATGCTTTTATTTCCGCTGATTCCCGCGAAAAAGCAAAACCGTACTCCCGAAACAGCCACACTCGCTTCCCTGGCCGTTGCCGCACCGGATCACGAAAACTTCCGGGTGTTGACCAGTGACGGAACCGTTCGGGAATTTTCGGTGCAGGATTACCTGTTTGGGGTGGTATCGGCGGAAATGCCGGCCTCCTACCAGCCGGAAGCGCTGAAAGCCCAGGCGGTCGCCGCCTATACCTACGCCCTGTATAAACAGGATCAAAACCAAAAAGAACCCTACGATATCACCGCCGACCCCGGCAAAGATCAGGCTTTCTATACCCGGGAAGAGGCCGCAGCCCATTTCGGGGATCACCCGAAAGAATGCGCCGAAAAAATAGATTCCGCCATCCAAAGTGTACTCGGAAGGCGGATTCTGTATGAAAACAAACCGATCTTTGCGGCCTATACCGCCATCTCCGGCGGAAAAACCGAAAGCAGTGAAAATGCATTCGGGACCCCCCTGCCCTACCTGCAGCCGGTAGAAAGCATTGGGGACCTGCTGTGCAGCGATTACCTGAGTACCGCCACCTTCACCCCGGAAGAACTGCAGCCCATTCTGAGCGGGCTCGGGGTGACCGGAGCAACCGAAAGCTGGTTCTCCGACCCGCAGGTCAGCGATTCCGGAACGGTTTTATCGATGGATTTCGGAGGGACACGAATCACCGGAGCCGATCTCCGAAGCGCTTTGGGCCTTCGCAGCGCCGATTTTTCGGTATCCTTTGCCGACGGAACTTTCACCTTGAGTGTACGCGGATATGGGCATCTGTGCGGCATGAGCCAGTACGGAGCCAACTATATGGCCCTGCAGGGCAGTGATTACCGGGAAATTCTCAGCCACTACTACACCGGCTGTACGGTGGAATAACCCCTTACGGATTTTGTTCTTCGGTTGTGCCCGGCGTTGCCGGATCCGGCTTTTCGGGGGTGGTGGGCGTTTCGGATCCGGTGGAAGAACTCGTTGTTCCCGGGGGGGTCGGCGTTTCGGGGGATTCCGGTGCAGAGGACTCCGGTTTGGAAGATTCCGGTTTGGAAGATTCGGGCTTGGAGGATTCCGGCTTTGTGGAGGAAGTGGACGGCTGGGGGGTTGATGAAGTGGCCGGGGTGGAACTCTTTGAAGGCTTGGGCCCGCCGGAGCCGGACCCAGAATTCCCGTACCAGGGGGTTCGATCCACGCCGTTGGCCGTCATATATTCTTCCGCCGTCATATGGTCATACAAAAAGGCACGAAGCACCTTTCCGGCATATTCATAGTTATAGTAAACCGTTGAGGAACCGGTTCCGCGGAAGTCGGCATTGATAATATATCCGTCATCAGGAACCCGAGATTCCAGCATAGAAGGTTTTCCCATCAAAAAGGTACCCAGCGAGAGCATTTGTGCGTTGCTCAGCGAGGTTTTGACATAGGGAACCAATTTATTGATCAGCCCCGGATAGGCTGTCGGATTCATACTCAGCGCCTTGTCCAGCAACTGCCGCATCACATACCGCTGCCGTTCGGTCCGACCGAAATCGTCATTGCTGCCGTTAAAATTGCGGCCATGACGAATCCGGGCATAGGCAACGGCCTGCAGGCCGTTGAGATGGTGCGGGCCCGTTTCCCAAATATAATAATCATCCGGTTCAATTTTCAGATAGGAACATTGTTCGGCAATCATATCATTCAGGCCGAAATTGTTGCTGTAGCGGACTTCATCCTCCGTCAGATCCGCCTCGATTCCGCCGACCCCATCGATAATATCCGACATCCCGTAAAAATTCACGGTGGCATATTCCGAAATATCCAGCCCGAAAAGGGTGTTCAGGGTTTTGACGGCCAAAGTCGGGCCGCCGGTGGAATAAGCCGAATTGATTTTATCGTAGGCTACCTTTCCGTTTTTCCGTTCAATCGGAACCAGGCTGTCCCGCATGACCGAAACCAGACGAATGGTATTTTCGGCTTTATTGATACTCAGAATCATAATGGAGTCGCTCAATCCGTCAAAATTGCCGACCTCCCGGGAATCCACTCCGAAAAGAGCGAGGTTGAAGATATTGCTGTCGATCACATCCACAATCCCGAGTTCTTCGGAATTGTTGCTGTTGAAATCGTCATCCCGCTTGATTTTTCCCAGGAGATTCAGCCCGTAGCCGGCGATAATGGCCACAATCAGAACCAGGGCGACGGCGCTGATAAAAACGGTTTTCTGCCACTTTTTCATTCGCATGAACCAGTTTTTCCGCTTTTTCCCCGAACGGCGGCTTTTCTTTTTATAGCTGCCGGAGGTCTTTTTCTTCCCGGCATAAAAGGAATTCAAATCTACCTTATTCTCTTTTTGATCACTCATTCTGGTTTTTTTCCCCCATACCGATCAGCATTTTATACAATTCTCCCTTGCGGCAGCCGGATACGGCAGCCGCCTTTTTGGCAGCGGCAGAAGGGCTGTCCCCTTCCGCTAAAAACTGCCGGGCCAGCGCAAGCGCCTGTTGCTCGGAAAGTTCCGTTTTTTCTTCTTTTCTCCCCTCAACAATCAGCACAAATTCTCCGCGAGGGGGATTTTCTTCATAAAAAGAGATTGCCCTTGAAAAGGTGGTGCGCTGCACCTGTTCGTGAATTTTGGTCAGTTCACGAACCAAAGCAATCGGGCGATCCCCAAATGCTTCCAGCATATCCCGGAGGGTGGCCAGCAATTTGTGCGGCGCTTCATAAAAAATCATGGTTCTCTTTTCTTCGGTCAATTCAGCCAGATGAGCACGGCGGCTCGGCTTATTGACCGAAAGGAACCCCTCAAAGGTAAACCGCCCCGACGGCATTCCCGAAATGGACAGAGCCGTAACCAGGGCGCAGGGGCCGGGAACCGATTCCACCAAAACCCCGTTTTCATGACAAAGCCGGACCAGATCTTCCCCCGGATCGGAGATAGCCGGCAACCCGGCATCCGACACCACGGCGCAGGTTTCCCCCGCCATTAAGCGGCTGAGAATTTGATTGCCCCGCCCGGCCTTATTATGCTCATAATAAGAGAGCATCGGTTGATGAATTTCAAAATGATTCATCAATTTTCCGGTTACCCGGGTGTCTTCGGCAGCCACAAAGTCCACCGAACGCAAAATTTCGATTGCCCGGGGAGAAAAATCTCCCAAATTGCCGATCGGCGTACCGACCACATACAATTTTCCTGCCAATCGGGATTCCTCCTTCAACAGCAAATACCCGGAATATTTTACCACATCGACCGGCCGGGCGCAATCGGAGGAATGTTAGGATTTTGTTAATTCCGTTTTTCGGCCAGACGGGCGGCAAAATCCTGAAGTTCTTCATCGCTGTAGAATTCAAGGGTCAGCACGCCGCGGTTCTTCCCCGTGGATTTTACCACGACCTTCCGGTGCAGTTCGTTTTTCAGAGAAAGAGCCACTTCGGTATAAAACGGCCGGGAGGTTTCCGCCTTTTTCGGCAGTTTCTGTTTGCTCATGCGCTCCAATTCCCGAACCGAAGCCCCCATCATGGCCGCCGAGAACATCTTCTGCCGGATCTCTTC
>CAKSNI010000109.1 GCA_934476025.1 uncultured Eubacteriales bacterium
GGGATAAGGACAATCTGAATGTTGTGTTGTATGACAAGGCACATGACACCAAGTGGTCCACCACTCCGGATAGTGCTTTGGAAAAGCTGCATGACGAAAACGGAAATGAAATTCCCGCAACCGTCAACCCGAAAATCATCACTCCTGCGGTGGTGGAATATGTTGACACCGAATACTACAACCTGAAAACTTCCAGTTTGTATGTGGAATCGGTTAAAAAGGGAAATTATTCCTACGAAAAAATCGACAACGGGGTTCGCATTACTTATTACAGCGACAAGATCGGTTTTTCGGTTCCGATTACCTACACTTTAAAGGATGAAGGGCTGGCTGTCGGCATTGATCCGACCCAGATTACGGAATCCAGTGAAGCTCGTCGGAATACCGATAATACCAAAGACAGTCGGAACTTCCTTTATCGGATTGATTTGATGCCGTTCTTCTGCCGGATGCCGAATATCTCGCAGGAAAGCTATCTGTTCTATCCGTCCGGTACCGGAGCTCTGATTTATGCCGATAACACGGCGGATGTCAGCTATACGGTTTCGGAATCGGTATACGGAGAGGATCTTTCCTATTCCGCCCTCGAAAATGTTCTCATGACGACCAACGAGAATGTGAAGATGCCGGTCATCGGCGTGAAAAACGGAAACAAGGCTTTGATAGGAATTGCGACCAAAGGTGCCGAGACGACAACGGTCGAAGCCGATGTCGGCAACAATACCCTGGGCTATTCTTCCGCTTACTTCAGCTTTTCGATTCGCTCCCGGCAAACGGCCAATAAAGTTGCCGGCAGCACGATGTATTCCGATCAGTTTACCTCGGAACCGATGGAAGTACTTTATATTCCGCTTTATAATGATGAGGCCAATTATACCGGCATGGCGGAATCCTATCGGAATTACCTGATCCGGGAAAAGAATCTAACCGCAAAGTCCGAGCAGTCCTCCCTCAGCGTTTCGTTGATCGGCGGTGCGGATGTTCCCGTCTCGGTGCTGGGTGTTCCCTCGACGGATATCTATGCGGCGACTACCGTTCGGCAGGCCGGAGAGATTCTGACCGATCTGAAAAACGCTTTGGGAACTCCGATTGTTGCGGATCTTTACGGATTCGGTTCTTCCGGTGTCGGAATCGGGAAACCGGGCGGTAACTTTAAAATTGCCGGAAATCTCGGCTCGGTTTCGGATATGAAGCAATTGTCGGAACTTTGCAAAGACAACGGAATTCCGCTCTTTATGGATTACGATATTGTGAAGTTCTCCTCGAACGGGTCCGGTATTTCTACCAACAGAGGGGGCTCTGCAAAAGGCCCAGGTCATACCTATAACCGTTTGTACAATTATCACCTGGGTGACGGCAGCCGGTATTATTCCGACTACTATTACCTGACCGGGCGTGAAGAATTGGCCGGTTTGGCAGATAAAGCCTTTTCCGCCAATGCGAAAATGGGGCTAACGGGGGTTTCCTTCCGCAACCTGACTTCGCGTACCTATACCGATTGTATCAAAAATGAATACATTTCCAAAGGTCGTACCGAGGAACAAATGAGTGCCATTTTTGATTCGGCCAAAGAAAGCGGACAGTCGGTTCTCGGATATTCCGCCAATGTATACGCAACCTTGAAAGCGGACTATGTTGTGGATGCCCCGGTGAGCTCCTCGGAGTACAACATCTTTGATGAAGATGTTCCTTTCTACGGAATGGTGTTCAAGGGGTATGTCCCGATGTACAGCAGAGCATTGAACTCGATGACCACTCCGGGCAAGGCCATTCTGATGAGTGTGGAATCAGGGTATAACCTGCGGTACAACCTGACCAATCAATACTCCGTTGATTTGTTGACGGTGGATTATCAGGGATTCAATAACACGGTTTACTCTGATTTGAAGGACGATATTGTGAAAACCGCCACCGAATATCAGGCTTATTACAATTCGATTGCCGGAGCCAAAATCGTTTCACACGAATTTTTAACTCAGGATGTTCGCAAGGTGACCTATGATAACGGAATTACAGCCATTGTCAATTACGGCGATACCGCCTATGATTCCGTTCTCGGCACGGTTTCGGCCGGCAGCTATCTTTACGGAAAGGAGAGTGCAGCTCAATGATGACTAAAGAACAACGCAAACAACGCAAAAAGGCTGTTCGCGGGATTGAAGCATTGAAAAGCCGTTACGGTTACATCTGCATCTCCCCGTGGATTCTCGGTTTGATTGTTTTCTTTATCGTTCCGATTTTCCAGTCGATTATTTATGCTTTCTGTAAAGTGACCCTCTTGGCCGGCGGAATGAAAACCAACTGGGTTGGGCTTACCAACTTCCGCTATATCTTCGGCCAGGATGCCAACTACACCGACAACCTGGGAAGCAGCGTTGGTTCCTTTGCCTATTCCTTCCCGATTATTTTGATTTTGAGCTTGGTTTTGGCTTTGCTGCTCAATCAGAAATTCCGGGGACGGGTTTTCTTCCGTGCCATTTACTTTCTGCCGGTTATCATTGCTTCCGGTGTGGTTCTCGGTACGATCATCGGGGATACCAATGTTTCCTCTACGGCCAATACCGAAGAGAGCATTACCGCCAATATGATCAATGTTTCCGAATTGATTGAGTGGGTCGGTCTTCCCGAAAAAATCGGCGAATACTTTACTTCCGCTATCAGCAGTATTATGAACCTCCTTTGGAACTGCGGTGTTCAGATTATTCTGTTCATTGCGGGAATGCAGTCTATTCCGGATCTGTATTACGAAGTTTCTAAGGTAGAAGGGGCTACCAAGTGGGAAGAATTCTGGTTTATCACTCTGCCGAGTCTTTCCCGGGTTATTACACTGGTAACTGTTTACACGCTGGTCGAATTGATGACATCGCAAACCGATAAGGTAATGAAGCAGGCCTACACCTTCATGTCTTCGCAGGATTACGGAAACAGCTCGGCAATGTTGTGGACCTACTTCCTGATTATCGGAGCAATCATGGCAATCCTGCTCTTTGCGTTCAATCATTTCTGCGCCAAAAAGTGGGAATAAGGAGGGTGGATGACAATGTTTGAAAAAATCAAAGGAATGTTTTCCACCAAGAACAGCGACGGAAAGGTTACATTCAGCCTGAACAAAACCAAAGGGAAGGCAATGAACTTCCTTATCGCTCTGCTGCGTTACGCGGTACTGATTTCGATCAGTTATATCGTTTTGTATCCGGTTCTTTATATGCTTTCCAGTTCCTTCAAGGCTCTTCCGGACTTTCCGACCCGACGATTTACTGGATTCCGAAGCACTTCACCACCCAGTGGATGACCTGGGCGATCAATGCACTGGATTACCTGAATGCCTTTAAAAACACGGTTCTGTTTGAAATGGTGGCTGCGGTGCTGGAAATTTTTTCCTGCTCTTTGGTTGCTTACGGTCTGGCCCGGTTTGATTTTAAGGGAAAGAAAATTTTCCTCGGGCTGCTGATCCTTACTATCATTGTACCGGATCAGATGATCATCATTCCGAAAATCGTGAACTTCTCCAATCTGGACTTTTTGGGTATCTTTTCCCTGATCAATAAGGTCTTTGGGCAAAATATCCGGATTAATGTTCTGAATACCGGTTTTGCCTTCTATCTTCCGTCCATTTTGGCGATCGGGCTGCGTTCCGGTATCATTATGTTTATCTATATGCAGTTCTATAAAGGGCTGCCCCGCGAATTGGAAGAAGCGGCGTGGATTGACGGTGCCGGCCTGTTCAAAACCTATCTGCGGATTGCTTTGCCGTCTTCCGGCGTTGTAATCACGACGGTGTCCATTTTCTCGATGATTTGGCACTGGAACGATTACTATCTGGCGGTTATGTTTATGAACAAAGCCAGTGCAATGCCGTTGGCCGTAAAACTTTCCAATATCGGATCGGTTTTGCCGACTCTGTATAACTGCTGGGGCGGTAACTCGATGATTGCTACCAAGTCAGCCGCCAGCATCCTGTTTATTTTTCCGATGCTGATTATGTACATCATTTTGCAGCGCAAATTTGTTAAGAGTATCGACCGTGTCGGTATTACGGGCTGATCAATTGTATTTTGGAGAGGGAAACATTGGTTTCCCTCTCTTATTTTCGTCTAAAGATCAGCTGAAATGATATGACAATGAACGACTTTATCCCTGTTTCAGGGGGCGGCAGGTTTTATGTGCGTGGGTCCAAATCCCGCCTCGAATCGCACCGATAATACTGATAAAAAAGGCACTGGAGGGAAAAATTCCTTTCGGTGCCTGCTTTTTGAGTGTGCGCCTCAAGATAGGCGCACGGGATTATTTAAAATCAATTTCGGCTAAATTCAGACAATCCATGCACTGGGTATTGGCAAAATGAATTTTCAATTCGTGTTCGCCGGCCGGGATGGAAAGGACGGCATAGTCAGTGTAGAAGGGGGTATCTAATTGATAGGAAGAAGCCAAACAGTTGATTTTTGCCTTTTCTACCCCGTCCAGAAAGATTTTGGCCTGGATCCCTTCGTGGACGCAGGCAATCCTCAAACGAAGCCGGGTATTCAGATCTTCTGAAACGCGGATGCGATAATAGATGAAGGATTCACGGTTCCGCTGATCCAACCCGAGGTTGCCTACATATTCGGTTCCGTCCTTGAAGAAGTCAGACCGGGCCCAGGTGAGGGAAACACCGGTAAAGGCGATGGCCGGTAAAACAGTGGGAGGCTGAATCGGGTGTACCTCTCCGAAGTCCCGCATTTTAAAACGGTGGGTTTTCATGATGGTGCGCAGAATATAGA
>CAKSNI010000110.1 GCA_934476025.1 uncultured Eubacteriales bacterium
CGAATTTCCCGGACGCACCAAAAGATCTTTTCAGCTGATTTTCGGTGCCGCAATCCCCGGGCAAATTCATTTTTTCAGTCCACAAACAGACTGTCTGCCAACCGTTGGATTTCTTCTTTCCGTTGTTTTGTTTCCTCTTCAAGCACCCGGATTTCAATCACACTGCCCTCCCCGGCTCCGGGGATCAGCCGGCGATCCAACAAAAAGGTTTTGCCGGGGGATTCTTCCAAAACGGCGGTTTCGCCTTCAAAACGATCTACAATATATTTCATGGATTTTTTCGTTCCTCCTGATCGGTGACCGGGCGGCAGGACCCGCACGGCATATACCCCTGCTCATACAGCTGAGAAAGGGACTGATGGGTATAGGCGCGGTTTTCGGGGGAGATATTCTTGGCTGCCTGACAATTGACATAGTGCACCTTTTTGGTTTTGGTATTGAGAAGGTAGCCCGGATCACTGACGGCCGATTGCGGATCGGGCGCACTTTTTCCGTTAACCGAAACCGTTTTCCCGTCAGACACCGCCAGAATGGTTCCGAGTTCATCCGTTCGAAAAACCGTTGCCCCGGCGCCCTGCCAACGGCTGACAATGCCGGCCGACGGATGCCCGTAGGAATTGTTCCTACCGCAGGAGATCACCGCAAACGAAGCCCCGGTTTTCCGTACAAATTCTTCTCCGGAAGAAGTGTTGCTGCCGTGATGGCCGACTTTGACGCAATCGGCGGTAACATCACCCGTTATTTCATTTTCTTCCTTGGTTTCGGCATCCCCCATAAATAAAAATGCCGTATTGCCGTAGCACAGGCGCAAAACAGCCGAAACATTATTAAGCGAATCCGCCTCCTGTGAAACCGGTGCCAAAAATTCCCCCGTCACCCCTTCCGGCAGCGAAAGGGTTTTCCCGGCTGCCGCCGTATGAATTCCCAGCCCCTTTTCCCGGCAGGAAAGCAGCAGCGATTCATATACCTTCGTATTTGCCGTTGCCCGGGGAAGATAAACCTCACCGATATCAAAAGCCCGGATCACCGCTGCCATTCCGCCGATATGATCGGAATGCGGATGGGTACCAATGAGAATATCCACCTTTTCGTGCCCCAGCGCGCGGATATAGGAAATCACCGTTCCGGCCTCCGGATCTTCCCCGGCATCAATCATCAACAGTTTCCCGCCCGGGAGTTCGATCAATTCACAGTCGGCCTGCCCGACATCCAAAAAATGCACCCGTAAAGCAGCGGATTCCCCGGCCGGCACTGCGGCCGAAGAGGGCTTTTCTTTGCGGATGGAGCAGCCGGAAAGAAAACAAAGAATTCCCAGCAGCAGCGCCGCTATTCTTCTTTTCAAAAGCTATTTCTCCCTTTTTAAAGATTTCCTTTTTATTATACCTTTTCTTAAAACGGAATGCAACCAAAAAAGCCGCTCCGATTGAAGCCGTTTGATTTTTTAGCAAAATGTTGGACTTGTCCTTGACTTTTACCACAAGATATAGTATTATAGCCTTACTTACCCTTTAGAAAAGAGAGTGCTGTTTTATGGAGAATCACCCGAGCGATTCATTTCGCCCCGGCGTATGGCAAACCCGCATTGATGTGGCCGATTTTATTCGGCAGAATTACACCCCTTATTCCGGGGATGCTTCCTTTTTATGCGGTCCCACCAAAAAAACCGAATTGTTGCGCAAAAAAGCCGATGAGCTGTTTGCAAAAGAGCGCAAAAACGGCGGTGTTCTGGAAATTGATACCGAAACCGTTACAGGAATTACTGCCTATCTCCCGGGGTATCTGGACCGGGAAAACGAACAGATCGTCGGGCTGCAAACCGCCCGTCCGCTTTGCCGCGGAGTAAATCCTTTTGGCGGAATGCGTATGGCCCGACAGGCCTGTCAGGCCTACGGTGTCGCCCTTTCCGATCAAATCGAAGAAGCCTTTCGGTACCGCACCACCCACAATGACGGAGTATTCCGTTCCTATTCCAAAGAAATGCGGCACGCCCGGTCGGCTCATATTATTACCGGCCTGCCCGATGCGTATGGGCGCGGCCGGATCATCGGTGATTACCGTCGGGTGGCCTTATACGGCATCGATCGGCTGCTGGCCGAAAAAGAGAAAGACCGGGACGCTCTGTCCTCCGGCCTTTATGATGAAGAACGCATTCGTTTGAGCGAAGAACTCACGGCCCAAAGAGAAGCGCTTTCCCGGCTCAAGCAAATGGCCGGATCCTACGGCTTTGATCTGAGCCGTCCGGCCGAAACCGCCAAAGAAGCGGTTCAGTGGGTTTATTTTGCTTATTTGGCCGCCATTAAGGAGCAAAACGGGGCGGCAATGTCACTCGGCCGGGTCAGCACCTTTTTGGATATTTATCTGCAGCGCGACCTGGCTGCCGGCCGGATCTGTGAAGAAGAAGCCCAGGAACTGATGGATCATTTTGTACTGAAGCTCCGTATGGCCCGTCACCTGCGTACTCCGGAATACAACGAACTGTTCGGGGGAGATCCGATGTGGATTACCGAAAGCATCGGCGGCATGGGAGAAGACGGGCGGACGCTGGTTACCAAAAACAGCTATCGGATTCTCCATACTCTTTATAACCTCGGCAGTGCCCCGGAGCCGAATCTGACCGTTCTCTGGTCGGATCGTCTGCCGGAACCGTTTCAGCGTTTCTGTGCAAAAGTTTCCTGCGATACCGATTCCATTCAGTATGAAAACGATGATCTGATGCGCCCGATTTACGGGGACGATTATGCCATCGCCTGCTGCGTTTCGGCGATGAAAATCGGCAAACAGATGCAGTTTTTCGGGGCGAGATGCAATCTGCCGAAATTGCTGCTGCTTTCGCTCAACGGAGGAAAAGATGTCAAAAGCGGCCTGAATCTGGGGCCGCAGGAACAACCCGATTCCTCCGAAATTCTGGATTATGAAACCGTTCTCGAACGGTTTTGGCGGTATGCGGCATGGCTGTGCAATCTGTATGTCAATACCATGAATGTCATTCATGCCTGTCATGACAAATATGCCTATGAAGCCGAACAAATGGCGCTGCATGATACCGATATTCACCGTTTTATGGCCTTCGGGATTGCCGGACTTTCGGTTATGGCCGACTCTCTTTCGGCCATTCGATATGCCCGTGTAGCACCGATTCGGGACGAAAACGGTTATATTGTGGATTTTCGCACCGTCGGCGATTTTCCGAAATTCGGAAACGATGACGATCGGGTGGATAGCATCGCCCGGGATTTGACCCACAAATTCCTTACCCTTTTGCAAAAAACGCCGGCTTACCGCGGGGCGGAACACACCCTCTCGGTGCTGACCATCACCTCCAATGTGATGTACGGAAAGCACACCGGGGCCACCCCGGACGGGCGGCCGGACGGGGCTCCCTTCGCCCCGGGAGCCAACCCCATGCATAACCGGGAGGAAAACGGGGCGCTTGCCTCGCTGAATTCGGTGGCAAAACTATCCTATGACGATTGCCGTGACGGGATTTCCAACACCTTTTCGGTAACGCCGCAAACCCTCGGAAAAACCGAGCAGGAACGCATTGACAACCTGGTTTCCCTCCTAAACGGGTACTTTACGCAAAAGGCTCACCATATCAATGTCAATGTTCTGAATCGGGAAATGCTGCAAAAAGCCTACGAAGATCCCGACGCGTTCCCGAATCTGACCATTCGGGTTTCCGGCTATGCCGTGAATTTCCACAAGCTCTCCCGGGAGCAGCAGCGGGAGGTTATCAGCCGAACCTTCCACGAATCGCTATGAGCCGGTCTTCGTCTTTATTGCGGGTAAATTCCTTTCAATCCCTCGGAGCCCTGGATGGTCCCGGAATTCGTTTTGTGGTTTTTGTTCAGGGTTGCCCGCTTCGCTGCGGTTGCTGCCACAATCCCGAAACCCAACCGACCGAAGGCGGGCAGCTTTGGCGTGTTTCGGATCTTTTGGATAAAGCCCGGCGGTTCCGCCCTTATTTCGGAAAAAACGGCGGTATTACCGTTTCGGGCGGAGAACCGTTGCTTCAGGATGCCGGGGTTGAGGAACTGTTTTCCCTTTGCCGCCGGGAAGGCATTTCCACCTGTCTGGACACCAGCGGATGCTGCTGGGATGATTCCTTTAACGCACTGCTGAATCAGACGGATTTTTGCCTGCTGGATATCAAATACACGAACGAAGCCGACTACCGCCGTTATGCCGGCTGTTCGCTCCGGCAGCCGCTTTTTTTCCTGAGCAAACTGGAAGAAAAGGGCGTTGCCACCCGGCTGCGGCAGGTTCTGATCCCGGGGTACAATGACACGCCCGAAAATGTCGGTGCGCTGGCCCGGATTGCCGCGGCTCATTCCTGTGTTCGTGAAACCGAGTGGCTGCGGTTTTCCGGCCTGTGCCGGGAGAAATACGAAAAATTGGGCAAAGCCTTTCCTTTTGCCCATGTTGCTTCCCCATCGCGGCAGGACCTGACCGGGCTGGCCGTTTACTGGGATAGGGATTCCGGTCCCCTGATTTTTTAAAACCCGAAATCCGCTGACTACGCCGAGGGGCTGTGAAAACAACCGTTTTCACAGCCCCTCGTTTTTCGGGTGGTTTATTGGGAGGATTTGCTGCTGACAATGCGGTAATAGGCATTGGAGGTGACCGAATAGACCAGCCCGTACAGCACCGCGAACACCAAAAAGCCGCAAACCGTTACCGAAAGAATCAGATCCCGGTTGTAGAAGTTAAACAACTGCAGCATTTTCCACAGCATGGGAAAGGCA
>CAKSNI010000111.1 GCA_934476025.1 uncultured Eubacteriales bacterium
CTCATGGGTGCTTGAAAGAGCGTCCGGCACACACAAAAATGCAGTCCAACGCAAGGCTAGACCTACTCACCTCCACGTGCTCTGTAGTGTGCCTGCTTCCTCAAGTACATTCTAACAAATTTTGACTTGCTGCGTTCGGGGCGCTGTGTTTTGTCCCCTTCGGTGCCTTGCAGCGCAGTGGAAAGGAAGGGTCATAAGGATGAAAAAAACGGTGGTAATTACCGGGGCCGGTGGAGTGCTCTGTTCGGGCTTTGCCGAATTTCTGGCAGAAAAAGGGTATGCGGTAGCGCTTCTTGATTTGAATCGGGACGCTGCGGAAACGGTGGCAGCCGGCATTCGTGCAAAAGGGCAGACGGCCCGGGCATATCAGGCCGATGTTTTAAGGAAAGAAGTGCTGCAGGAGGTTCATGAACAGATTCTGCGGGATTTCGGTCCGGCCGATATTTTGATCAACGGAGCCGGTGGAAACAGCCCGAAATGCACAACGGCCCACGAAACCTATCAGCCGGGTGATGAAAGCGAAAAGGAATTGGCCAGCTTTTTTAATCTGAGCGAATCCGGCTTCCGCTTTGTTTTTGACCTCAATATTCTCGGCGCGCTGATTCCGACCCAGGTTTTTGTTAAGGATATGATCGGGAAAAGCGGCTGCAGCGTGATCAATATTTCTTCCATGAATGCTTATCGGCCCCTCACCAAGATTCCGGCCTATTCCGCGGCCAAAGCCGGCGTCAGCAATCTGACGGCCTGGCTGGCGGTCCATTTTGCAAATCAGGGGATTCGTTGCAATGCCATCGCCCCCGGATTTTTTGTCACCAATCAGAACCGGGCGCTGCTGTTTGACGAACAGGGGAATCCGACTGCCCGTACCGGAAAGATTCTGGCTGCTACCCCGATGGGGCGTTTTGGAAAGCCGGAGGAACTCTACGGCACCCTTGAATGGTTGGCCGACGAAACAAAATCCGGGTTTGTAACAGGCGTTGTGGTTCCGGTAGACGGCGGCTTTTCAAGCTATAGCGGCGTATAAAGGAGGAAGTGTGAATGCGTTCTCTCAAATGGTCGGCTTTTGCCGATGAGGCGGCAGACGCTCTTTGCGATCAGATTGCCGCAATGAAGGAAAACGGAGTAGAGCTCCTGGAAATGCGCAGCGTTGACGGCATCAATGTACGGGATCTTTCGGTTTCTAAGGTTCGGGAATATAAAAAGGAACTGGACGCAGCCGGAATCCGGGTTTGGTCCATCGGTTCCCCGGTGGGAAAAATCGGAATCCGGAATGGCGATTTTCAGAAGGATTACGATGTTTTGAAGCACTGTCTGGACCTCTGCGAAGTCTTAAAATGTCAAAACATCCGTTTGTTCAGCTATTATATTCCCAAGGGGGAATCCCCGAAAAACTGCCGGGATGCGGTTCTTGAAAAGATGAGCCGATATCTGGAAATTGCCCGGGGAAGCGGCGTAACCCTGTGCCACGAAAACGAAAAAGGCATTTATGGAGATACGGCCGAACGATGCGCAGAGATTTTAACGGCCTTCCCGTCTATGGGTGCGATTTTTGATCCGGCCAATTTTATTCAGTGTCACGAGGATACGCCGACGGCCTGGAAACTGCTTGCACAGCGCGTTCATTATATGCATATCAAAGACTGCCTGGCCGACGGGCGGGTTGTCCCTCCCGGCAAGGGAATCGGACATTTATCGGAACTGATTCGGGACTTTGCCGCCCGGGGGGGTCAGGTTGTTTCCCTGGAGCCGCATTTGTCGGTATTTACCGGGTTGTCTGATCTGGAAAGGGAAGGTCAAACAACCGAGATGGATCCATTGCGGTTTTCATCCCATCGTGCGGCTTTTGATGCGGCGGCCGCTGCACTCAGAGTCTTAACGGAGAATGAAGGTTGAAACATTGCAATCTTAGTACCATTCTCCAAAAGGGCGCAAAAGAACAAGCCCCCTAAAAGCGGGCAAAAAATGAAGTTATGCTTCAAGTCTATGCAGTAGTCGGCGTTGTTGCCAAGTCGCCCTGTCGCCGGAGGCGGTAAAGTTCCGGGTTGTAAGGTTCATTTTTTCTGAGAACGTTGTAGATGGGAATCCAATACTTTCCGGTGGATTCCATACACCCATCTTTGCAATGGTTCTCAGAAAGCCAAACTGCACACCGGTGCAGTCCCCGGTAAAGGTAGAAAACCGCTTGCTTTTGTAGCTTGTCACGCCTTGCTCATTGGTGGAAGCGATGCAGGCAACGACAAAGAATTTGTGAACATCCATTCTATAGCAGATTGGGCAAACGATTTTGAGCATAACACATCCCCTCGAAAGAATATTTGAGGGAACAGGCAGGGACTGGACGCTCGCTGAAAGATTGAAGTAGTCCGTCTCTCCAAAGATAAGGTTACAGGGTTCTAAGCCCTGCTCATGGGTGCTTGAAAGAGCGTCCGGCACACACAAAAATGCAGTCCAACGCAAGGCTAGACCTACTCACCTCCACGCGCTCGGTAGTGTGCCTGCTTCCTCAAGTACATTTAACAAATTTTGACTTGCTGCGTTCGGGGTGCTGTGTTTCATCCCCTTTGGTGCCTTGCAGCGCAGCGGAAAGGAAGGGTCATAAATATGAGAATCGGAGCACAACTTTATACCGTACGGGATGCCTGTCAGAATTTAAAAGATCTGGATACCACACTTGCAAAAGTTGCGGATATCGGATACCGCTATGTTCAGGTTTCCGGTACCTGTGATTATGAAGCTGCCTGGCTGAAGGGACGGTTGGATCATTACGGGCTTACCTGCGTACTGACCCATATTCCGCCCGAACGACTGCAGAAACAGACACAGCAGGTGGTAACGGATCACCAAATCCTTGCCTGCCGCCATATCGGGCTTGGTTGTTACTGGTTCCGGCCGGAAGATCTTTCCGGGCAGTTGGATGAATTTGAAAACAAATATCACGGTGTTGCGCAAACTTTTCAAAAAAACGGTTTTACTTTTATGTATCACAATCACGGAACCGAATTTTTAAAATTCAAAAATCAGCCGGTTCTGCTTTGCTTGGCGGAACGCTTTGCAAAGGAAGAGATGGGCTTTACCCTTGACACTTTTTGGACGCAATACGGCGGTGCGGACTCGGCTTATATGATTGAGTTGCTTTCCGGGCGGGTGCCCTGCATTCATTTGAAAGATATGCTGTTCGAAAAGCGTATGGCTCCCATTGGGGAAGGGAACATTCATTTTTCCCGGGTTTTTGAGGCGGCAGAAAAGGCCGGAACACAGTATATGCTGGTTGAGCAGGATGACTGTTACGGGGAGGATCCCTTCGATTGTCTTGCGCGCAGCTATCGATATCTCAAGGCACAGGGCTTTGAATAAAACGGAGGACTTAGCAATGAATCAGATTCGATTGGGAATTATCGGCTACGGAAACATGGGCTCTTCCCATGCCAAAAATATTATCGAGGGCAAAACACCGGAAATCGCTCTGACGGCCGTTTGCGATATCAAGGAAAGCAAACGGGAACTGGCAAAGAAATCCCTTCCGTCAAGCGTGGCTGTTTTTTCGGATGCGGAAGAAATGATGAATAGCCAAAAAGTGGATGCTGTACTGGTGGCGGTTCCGCATTATTCTCACCCGACCCTTTCAATTATGGCCATGAAAAGGGGATTGCATTGCCTTTGTGAAAAGCCGGCCGGGGTGTACACGCTGCAGGTTCGGGAAATGAATCGGGTATCCGAGGAATGCCCGAATGTCACCTTTGCTATGATGTTTAATCAACGGACCAATCCGATGTATATCCGCATGAAAGAAATCGTTGACAGCGGCGAAATGGGAGCTATCAAACGAGTGAATTGGATCATTACCGATTGGTACCGTACGCAGCAATATTACGATTCCGGAGATTGGAGAGCCACCTGGAGCGGCGAAGGAGGCGGTGTTCTGCTGAACCAATGCCCTCATCAGCTGGATTTGCTGCAGTGGATTTGCGGCCTTCCGAAAACCGTTTCCACCCGGATGCATTTCGGAAAATGGCACAATATTGAGGTGGAAGACGATGTGACCGCCTACTTGGAATTTGAAAACGGAGCCACTGGTGTATTCGTTACTTCTACCGGGGACGCTCCGGGTACGAATCGCCTGGAATTAACCATGGAAAAGGGAAAAATGGTCGCCGAGGGCGGAAAACTCACCCTTTGGAAATCCAAAGAAAACGAACGGGAATGGTGTTTTACCGAACAGGACGGCTTTAAAAAGCCGCCGGTGGAAGTGTCGCAAGCGCAACTGGTCGGGCAAAATACTCAGCACATCGGAGTGCTGAACGCCTTTGCCGCCCATATTCTTCACGGGGATCCGTTGATTGCTGACGGCAAAGAGGGAATTCGCGGTCTGACACTTTCAAACGCCATGCATCTGTCTGCCTTTACCGGAAAACCGGTTTCCATTCCGTTTGATGAGGAGGAATATTATCGCCTTTTAATGGAAAAGGTAAAACATTCCCGTAGAAAAGAAACGGTTTCGGAATCGGTTACCAATCTTACAGGGACCTATTGATGCCGAAAAATTTCAGCTGTAAAACGGAGGATGATGATGGAAAATCTAAGGGCTGCGGTAATCGGATGCGGAAATATCGGCAGCGCCCATGCATCGGCGATTGCCCAAAATAAGGTCCATGGGTTGCAGTTGACGGCGGTTTGTGATTTGTCGGCAGAGCGCCTGAAAGAGGCGGCACTTTACTGCCCCGGGCGACTGCTGTATAC
>CAKSNI010000112.1 GCA_934476025.1 uncultured Eubacteriales bacterium
CTTTATACTTTTTCATGGCAGTTTTCACCTTTCCTGTATTTTTTCTTCCTTTATAATTTGCGAAACGAAACAACCCGCAGTGCCGAAACATCGGTGCCGAGTTCTTCGGCAACCGCCGCACACACTGCCGCGATCATCTGCTGCCGATCGGGGATCGGCTCATCCTTGACCGGCTTTTCCGGTGCTGCAACGGGCGCGGCTTTTTCCTTCTTTTGGGTGCCGCGGACGATGGCACTGAACAGCGAACAAAGAATGATGATACAAATCAGCCCGACAAAAACGGTTCCCATTCCCATCAGACAGACAAATCCCATGCTCATGCTGATTACCCTCCTTATTTTTTCGGCCGATTTCGCAAACGGCCGGCCTTTTCCTTCAAAAAGCCTAAATCAAAACTATTATACTAAATCTTCCCGAAAACCTCAATACCTTTTTTCAATTTTTTTTGGTCCGGGTTCATTTCTGCGAACCAAAAGCCGGTTCCCCGATGCCATTCTTTTGGTCCGGGTTCATTTCTGTGAACCGAAAGCCGCTTCCCCGATGCCATTTTTTTGGTCCGGATTCATTTCTGTGAACCAAAAGTCGGTTCCCCGATGCCATTTTTTGGTCCGGATTCATTTCTGCGAACCGAAAGCCGCTTCCCCGATGCCATTTTTTGGTCCGGATTCATTTCTGCGAACCGAAAGCCGCTTCCCCAAAAGTCCGGTTTTTTCGGGCAGCCGGCGGCAAAAACTTCCGTCTTGCTTTCGGGGGCAAAAGCGTGTATAATAAAGGGCAAGAATACGCTTTTCCGACAGAATTTCTTTGTCGGTCAAAAAGGAGAAAACACCATGAAAAAAGTTTCCGTCCTCTTTTTGAGCCTTACCCTGCTGCTCGGCTGTCTTTTTATCCCGGCGGCCGCGGCCGGTGACGGGCAGATCGGGGTTGTCGCTTCCTATGCCGCTCCGGGGGATACCGTCACCTTCCCGGTCCGCTATCAGGGCAACCCGGCCTTCTGGATCATGTTTTTAAAAATCAAATACAATCCCGAAGTGCTGGAATATGTCGGCACTTCCCGGGGGGATTTTTCGGATTTAAATGTTGCCCCCACCAGTCAGAGCGGCATTCTCGTGCTGGATCTGGAGGGTTCGAAAATGCAGGATATCACCGGCGACGGCGTTTTGTGCAAGGTGACATTCCGCATTCGGGAATCCGCGCCGGGCGGCAAGCAGACCCTTTCTCTTTTTTACGAAAAAGGCATGATCTGCAATTATGAAGAACAATATGTGCGTCCGGCCTGTTCGGATATTTCGCTGACCGTTACCTGCAAAGAACATCGGTTCGGCACCGAAAAGGTGGAAGAAAACGGAAAAAGCTATCTTGTCTGCGAGGATTGCGGCGCCCGCAAGGAAGTCGGAACCGCCGGGGACGATCCGGTTTCGGTGGTTGACCGCGACACCGGTGCGCCCGTGCCGGACAACCGGGAAATCGAAACCGTCACCACCCTTCCGCCGGCCACCCATCAAGGCCCCGGGGAATCTTCCGACCCTTCCGACACCGCCTCAAACGGAGAATCTTCCGCCGCGTCGGGCAGTGATTCCGCCGTTTCTTCCCCCGATTCCGCTTCCCCCTCTCCGGCCAAGCCGGCCGGGCTGCCGGTCTGGAGCTGGATTATCATCGGGGTGGTTCTGCTGGGGGGAATTGCCGGCGGTGCCGCGGTTTTCTTCGGAAATCGCCGCAAAAAGAGCGGAAACCCCGATGAGGAGAAAAAAGGATGACCCGATTTATCTTTTTGGTGCTGGAATGTCTGCTGGCGCTCTCCCTTCCGCTGATTCTGCCGAAGGTTTTTGCCAAAAAGCTGGGGGCGAAGGGGTTTCGCGGCATTTGGTACGGCATCTGTGTTTATTTTCTGTTTGTTGCGGTCGGTTATACCGCCTTTTCCGCATTGGTCAGTGACAAAATTTCTTCGGATGCCGCGGCGGCCGTGATTGACGGTGCGGTGCTGTGTCTTTTGATTTTTCTCGGCCGACTTCTTTGGGTTTCGGCCTTTTTGAAAAAGGCTCCCGATCCGGCCGGGGGCTGGCTTTTCGGCTGCGGTCATGTTTTGCCGCAATTGTGGCTGACCTACGCCCTGCCGGCCGGGGTGAATGCCTTTTTCGCCGGGGCCATTGCCTTTTCCCTTCCGGTCGCCGTTCCGCCGGTTTTTTCCTCCACGGTTTCCGCGCTGCAGGCGCAAACCGGGTTCGGCGTTTTTTGTGAAATTCTTCAGATGCTGCTGATGGCCGCGCTGGAAATCGGCAATGCCGAAATCGTATACGAAGCGGTACGCAAAGGCAGAAAATCCCTTGCTGCCGGATCGCTCCTCTGCAGTGCCGCTGCCTATTCCGCTCTGCGTTGGCCGGGGCTTTCCCACACGGTCACCCTGCCGATTTTGGCGGCCGCCGCGCTGATTGTACTGGGATTGGCGTTCTGTGCCTATACCGACCGGGCTCTTTTTCCGAAACGCGTCAAAAAATGATTGCACCCGGCGGCAATCTGTGGCATAATGAAAGACAAATTGAGAACAGAAAAGAGAAATGATCATGACGGAACATTTTTTTCCGATTCAGAATTACCGTTCCCTGCTGGATATCCGGCAAACCGAAGTCGCCATCAAAAAGGTTAAGGATTTTTTTGAACGGGATCTTGCCATTCAGCTGAACCTGACCCGGGTTTCCGCTCCGCTTTTCGTGGAGCATTCCAGCGGTTTAAATGACGACCTCAACGGGGTGGAACGGCCGGTTTCCTTTGACATTCCCGGGGCGGCCGATTCCATGGAAATCGTGCATTCCCTGGCCAAGTGGAAGCGCATGGCGCTGGGGCGGTACGGTTTTGAAGTCGGAGAGGGTCTTTACACCGATATGAACGCCATTCGCCGGGATGAAACCCTGGACAATCTGCATTCGGTTTTTGTCGATCAATGGGACTGGGAAGCCGTCATCCGCAAGGAGGACCGCAACCTGCAAACCCTTCGCCGGGTGGTCAAACGGGTATACGCTTCCTTAAAGCACACCGAACGGTACATTGCCGACGAATATGATTTTGTTCACCGGTTTTTGCCGGAAGAAATTACCTTTATCACCACGCAGGAACTGCTGGATCGTTATCCGACGCTTTCCCCCAAAGAACGGGAACACGAAATTGCCAAGGAATACGGCGCTGTTTTTTTAATGCAGATCGGCGGCCGGCTCTCAAACGGCGAAATTCATGACGGGCGCGCTCCCGATTATGATGACTGGACCCTGAACGGGGATATTCTGGTATATTATCCGGTGCTGGATATCGCGCTGGAGCTCTCCTCTATGGGAATCCGGGTAGACGAGGACGCCCTGCTGCGCCAGTTGAAAGAACGGGGAGCCATGGAACGGGCCGAACTTCCCTTCCATCGGGCGCTGTTGGAGCAAAAGCTCCCCTACACCGTGGGCGGCGGCATCGGGCAGTCGCGGATGTGTATGTTCTTCCTGCGGAAAGCACACATCGGCGAGGTGCAATCCTCTTATTGGAGCCGTCAGACCCATGAGTTTTGCGAAAAAGCCGGCATCCGTCTTCTTTGAATTTTTCTTTTCGGTGCAAGACCCTTTTTGAGCCTTGCACTTTTTTTAAACCGGCCTTCCGGGCGGTCCTTTTGCCGCCCCGGGGCATAAACAGGAAAGGAGGAACTCCGTTTGCGCCGCCATGTTCTGCAAAACAGCAAAAACGCCGTCACCGAAAAAATCCGGGAAGCCTCTGCCGGGGTTTTACCGATCGTCGCCATTGTTCTGCTTCTTTGCCTGAGCATTGCCCCGGTTCCGGTGGATTTGCTGCTTCGTTTTTTCATCGGCACTTTGATGATTCTTCTCGGAATGGGGCTTTTTTCGCTGGGATCGGAAACTTCCATGACCCCCATCGGCTCTCTGATCGGCACCAATATGACCAAAACCCGGAAAATTCCGTTGATTCTGGCCGTCACCTTTGCGCTGGGGTTCGCCGTTACGGTGGCCGAACCGGATTTACAGGTCTTGGCCCAAACCGTTCCCCATATCCGCAGTTCGGTTCTGCTCATTACCGTAGGTGTGGGGGTCGGGTTTTTCCTGTGCCTTTGCATGATCCGCATTTTCACCGGCATTCGCCTGCGCCTGATTCTGCTGATCTCCTATGCCGTCGTTTTTCTGCTGGCCGCCTTTTGCGACGATAGTTTTTCGAGCATCGCCTTTGATTCGGGCGGTGTAACCACCGGCCCGATGACGGTTCCCTTTATTCTGGCACTGGGGGTCGGGGTTTCCAACATCCGAAGCGATGTCAACGCCGAAGCCGATTCCTTCGGTCTGGTTGCCCTGAGTTCTATCGGCCCGATTCTTTCGGTACTGCTGCTCGGCTTTTTCTATCGGGGTGGGGGCGCGGTGCTGCCCTCGGCCTATCAGCCGTTGACCGACAGTTCCCAGGTAGGAATGGCCTATTTCCGGGCAATTCCCCATTCCCTCGCGGAAACGGCCGTCGCCCTGCTGCCGGTGCTGGGCATTTTCCTTTTGTTCCAGGTCTTTCTTTTAAAACTCCATCGCCGTCCTTTTCTGAAAATTGCGGTCGGATTGCTGTATACCTACTGCGGCCTGGTACTGTTTTTAACCGGAGTGAATGTCGGGTTTGCCGATTTGGGACGGGTGCTGGGCGAAGAAATGAGTCGG
>CAKSNI010000113.1 GCA_934476025.1 uncultured Eubacteriales bacterium
ATTTTGCAATATCGGTCAATGAAATAAACTCATTTTCAAAATCAGTCGTATAAATTCCTATATCAATTCCATCCGCATGAATAGTATCTTTAACGATCTTCGCCATGATTTTCCTCCTGTACCTCCGGTTGATCCGGCTGTAAAACTTCGGCGGCCGGGGTCTCTTTTTCTTTTGGCAAATCGGTTTCTTCGTCCGGCACTTCGGTGCCTTCCTCATCCGCCACCAGTTTCGGAGCCGCCAGACTGTGGGTTTCCTTCTGCCGCAGACGATACAGCTTCACAATCAGGAATGCGGCGCAAATCACCACCGCCAGAGCCGAAACCAGCACGGAAATCCGGATTTTCCCCACCGTCAGGCTGTCGGTGCGAAGCATTTCAATAAAGAATCGGCCAAATCCGTACCACACTCCGTAGGTCAAAAAGATCTGCCCGCGGAATTTGCGTTTTTTTGACAGAGCATTGAGAAGGAAGAACCCGGCAATGCACCAGATGGATTCATACAAAAAGCAGGGATGCACCAAAAGGCCGCCGGTTGCTTCACTACTCATGCCGAACCAGGTACTGCCGGTCGGTGTTCCGAAGGCCTCCTGATTTACGAAGTTTCCCCAACGCCCGATGCCCTGACCGATCAAAAAGCCGGTTGCGGCCAAATCGAACATATCCGGGATATTTACCTTGCGAAGCCGGCACATCAGCATCCCGATGCCGAAAGCACCAATCACGCCGCCGTAAATGGCCAGCCCCTGGAATCCGCCGGAAGAATCCAGCCCGAAAAATTCCCGAACCGAAGAAATCCGGGTGCCGTCCACATTTTCAAAAATGCAATAGTACGCCCGGGCGCAAAAAATCGCCAGCGGTGTTGTCACCAGAATGACATCCATCATCCGGTCTTTGTTAATCTGATAGGAATCTGCCTTTTTAAAGGCGTATAAAATCGCCAGCAAAAAGCCGGTGGCAATGATGATTCCGTACCAGTAAATCGGCCAACCGTTTTTCCCGATCGGCAGGGTGAAGGCAACCGGATTCAGGTTCAGATGAATTCCGAAAATCGTTACATGGTAAGTCATGCGTTTTCTCCTTTCCGACTCCGCGGTTTGATCACAGAAAGAACGGCGGTTTCCGAACGAATCACCGAAAGACAGGAAAGAATATCCTGCGGCGTCATCTGTTCGATTATCGTTTGTTCGTCAAACAGTTCTTCCTGATTGACAGCACATTCGCACATCTGCATTACAATATTTTCCACACTGTTATACCGTTTGATGCTGTCGCCGTACATGGCCCGCCGAACCGTTTCCAGCAGTTCGGATTCCGCCCCTTTTTTTAAAATTCGTTCCGTTTCCTCAAGAATGCGTTCCTGTACCCTTTCCGGACAGGCCGATTCCCCGGAAAACAGCACCGCGGCATACCCGCGCCCGGTAAAATATTCACTGTCAAATTCGTCATTGATCAGTTCTTCGCTGATCAGGCGGCGGTAAAGAGGGGAGCAATCCCCCACCAGTATCTGCAGTGCCGCCGACATGTGGATTCGCCTTGCCAGGCTTTTCCCGGATTCATCACAAGGCTCTTTAAAGCCGAGGCAGAACTGCGGGATGGAAACATCGAATTCCCGTTCGGTAGTATGGGCAATCACCGATTCCGGCTCAGCCACCGCTTCCCGACGAATGTGCACCGACGGAATGGAGGCCGTTGCCTTTTCGGCCGCCCGTATGACCTGTTCAAACCGCACATTTCCGGCCACACACAAAAACATATTGGCCGGATTATAGAAGGTACGGTAACAGCGATACAGCAAATCAGCCGTAATTTCGGCGATACTGTCGGTTGTTCCGGCGATATCAATTTTCACCGGATGGTGATGATACATGGCCGACAGCATCCGAAACAGAACGCACCAGCCGGGAGAATCGTCATACATCCGGATTTCCTGCCCGATGATCCCCTGCTCTTTTTGAACGGTTTGTTCCGTAAAGTACGGATGGGTCACAAAATCCAGTAGAATTTCCAGATTTTCCTCAAAGGAATCGGAACAGGAAAACAGATAGCAGGTACGGTCAAACGAAGTAAAAGCATTGGCGTTGGCACCGGTTTTGGCAAACCGGGTAAAGGCATCGCCGTCTTCACTTTCAAAGAGTTTATGTTCCAGAAAATGAGCGATCCCTTCCGGAACACGGACGGTTTCACCGCCATCGGCGGAGAATGCCGTATCAATCGAACCGTAGCAGGTGCCGAACACGGCATACGAAGAGGAATACTCCGGTTTTTCGCAGACATAAATTCGAAGCCCGTTTTCCAAAATTGCCATGCGGTAACGCTCTCCGAAATGGCTTTCAAAAAGTTTTTCTTTCACTTTTCTTCCTCCTGCGGTAAAAGTTCATATACCGTGTGCAGCCGGATTTCCTCGGCCGCCTTGCGGATTTCTTCCCGGGTCAGGGCGGCGATTTTCCCGGAAAGTTCCGCCGGGGAATACACCCTGCCCGAAAAGGCTTTGGAAGAATAATATGCATCCAGCGCCCCGGGACTGTCGTTATAAGTTTTCAGGGTGTCCGCGATATTTTTCAGGGAAGAAGCCAGTTCAAAGTCGGTAAACCGGCCGTTTTTCATGTCATCCAGCTGCTTGAGAATTTCCTCTTTGGCCCGTTCCACATTTTCGGCTTCGATTCCGCAGGCTACCGTCAAAAAACCTTTGGAGCGAACGGCCGAAGCGCTGCAGTAATAGCAAAGGCTTTGCTTTTCCCGTACATACTGGAAAAGCCGGGAATACGGCCCGCCGCCGAAAATATCCACGGCGGCAAGCGTAGCCAGGGTTTCGTCATCATCCCCGGCCCGGCAGGTAAAGCCCATCACCATTTTCCCCTGAGCGACCTGCATGGTTTCCGAAACGGTACGCACCTCTTCGCAGGCAGCGGCCGGAAGGGTTGACAGATCCGCCACCGGAACCCGGTCAACCGCCAGGAAGCGTTCCCGGACGGCTTCAAAAAGCGATTTCGGGGAATCCGGCCCGATCACATTCACGCTGACCCGGGCGGAAGAAATCAGTTCCTGCCACGCCCAATAAAGTTCTTCTCCCGTCAGGCGTTCCACCGACTCGCGGGAACCGTAGCGCGGAACCCCGTAAGGATCATTCCGGAACATTTCCTCAATCAGTCTTTTCTGAGCATAAATGCGCTTTTCGTTGATCTCCCCGTCAATATGTTCCAGCAGTTTCCGTTTTTCCCGGTTGACATCTTCCGCGAAAAATGCCTGATTCCGGACCCGCGGTTCAAAAAGCATGGAAAGCAGCAGCCGGGCCGTTTCCCACACCGGTTTTTCCCCGGCAAACGCATGGGTATCATTGATAACCGAAGCGTAAAAGCGTAAACAAAGCCGATCGCCGTTCTTTTGCACGGCGGAGGAAATATCCGCCCCGTACAGGGCGCTTAAAGCCCGGTTGAGTTCGAGATAGTCCGGGTATTTTTGACAGCACCCGACCAAGAGCGAAGAAAGCAAAGCCAGCGGTGCCGCACTTTCCCGCCGGTGCGGCAAATAAAAATTCACCGAAACCAATGTTGTATGAAAGCTGTGATTTTCGAGATAGACCCCCTGTACCCCCGGGCACAGAGAAACCGTGGAAATCGGCAAGATTCATTCCTCCCAACTTAATATACCTTGTCAGTATACCACATTTTCCGCTTGCTGACTACCGTTTTCTTGTGATTTTTTCAGAAAAAATTGCTTTTCCCCGATTCATCCCGGATTTTCACGGAAAGGACGGGCAAAAATTCCGCATTTTTCCTTTTCTTTTCGACAAAAATATGGTATACTGAAACCGTAAATTATTTGTCCCGAATTCTTTGAATTCCATTGGGTTTCCGGCATTTAAAAAATCGGGGCGAAACGATCCGGAGGAACGTTCCCATGCCAAAAACAGAACGAACAGCCAAAAAGCGCGGCATCCGTATCAAAAACCGTATTATACTCACCGCCGTATTTTTGGTCATTGAACTGGCGCTGATTCAGCTGGTGGTTCATGAGATGCAAAGCGCCCTCATCTGGCTCTACACCCTTTTTGAACTGCTTTCCATCATTACCGTCATTTACCTGGTAAACAAACGGGGAAATCCCAGTTATAAAATTGCCTGGATTGTTTTCATTCTTTTGCTGCCGGTCTTCGGGCTGTTCATCTACCTGATGTGGGGCGGCGAGCGGATGTTTCCGCATTTAAAACGGCGGATGGCCAAATGCGAATCCCACTATATGCACACCCTTTCTCCGTCTGAAGAGGCTGTGGAAGCCATTTCCCGATGCGATTCCTCGGTGAAACGGCAGGCTGCTTTTTTGTCGGGCGAATCCGGTTATCCGGCCTATGTAGGCACACAAAGTCGCTTTTTGGCCCCGGGAGAGGTCTTTTTTCAGGAATTCCTCAAAGAACTCTGTCAGGCCAAAAAGTACATTTTTCTGGAATATTTTATTCTGGCTGAAGGGGAAATGTGGGACAGCATTCTGGATATTTTGCGGCAAAAAGCCCGACAGGGTGTGGAAATCAAAATTATTTTTGACGATTTCGGTTCCATTCGCCGCCAATATCGGGATTTTATTGCCCGTTTGGCAGCCGACGGCATCGAAGTCAGCATTTTCAACCCCATCAAGCCCTCTTTCAAC
>CAKSNI010000114.1 GCA_934476025.1 uncultured Eubacteriales bacterium
CCAAAACCACCGCCGCCGCAATCCCGCTTTTGGCAGCCGGAACACTAACCCGGAAATAGGTTTCAATCGGAGTAGCTCCCAGGGATAGGGAAGCATCTTCGTATTCTTGCGGAACCGCTTCCAGGGCCGTTACCGAAACCTTGATGATCGACGGAAGAATCATAATGGCCAGCACCACAATGGCTGCCAGCAGGCCGGAACCGTCCGGAACACCGAAAATCTTCCGGATGCCCGGAACCAATACCAGCATCCCGACCAGACCGTAAACCACCGAGGGAATCCCGGCCAGCATACTGACGGCCGACTGCATCGTCGCTTTAATTTTCGGCGGAGCCAATTTGCTCAGATAAACCGAAGCAAAAAAACCGATCGGAACCCCCAGCACCACAGCCCCGGCAGTTCCGTAAACACTGGTCAGAATGAAGGGAAGGATTCCGTAGGAAGGATCGGCCGCGGCGGAATTCCAGGTTTTCCCGAATAAAAACGGGATCAGGCCGATTTTGCGGATCGCCGGGATTCCCGAAATCACCAGATAAACCGTAATCAGCAGCACAAATCCGATGGTGATCAGTCCGAACAACAAAAAGATTCCGTGAACGACCGTTTCCAAAACATTTTTTGATCGTTTCATTTTTCTCTCCCTAATCAAAAAGCCTGTACGGGAATCCCCTCGATTGCCCGTGGGAATCCCCGGCATTTGCCTATTTGAATCAGCCGTTGGCAGCAACCGCTCCGGCTTTGGCAATGATTTCGGCCGCTTCTTTCGAAGTTGCGTAATCAAAGAACTTCTGTGCTACCGGGGTCAGGGTTGTGCCCTGTTTGGTAACCAGAACGAAGGGACGCTGGATAACATAGGTTCCGTTTTTCACGGTTTCTTCCGTCGGAGCCACTCCGCCGACCGTTACCGCTTTTACAGTATCTTTGATGGCCGCCAGCGAAGCATATCCGATCGCATCCGGGTTCTGAGATACTGCCGTGATGACATCACCGGTAGAGGTCAGTTCCTGACGGTATTTGCAGGAATCGGTCGTTTGGGTAATGGATTCAAAGCCATCCCGCGTACCGCTGGCCGCTTCCCGTCCGATCAGAACCACTTCGGCATCTTTGCCGCCGACATCTTTCCAGTTGGTGATTTTCCCGGTATACAGATCGGCAATCTGCTGCACCGTCAGATCGGAAACGCTGTTTTCCTTGTTGACAATCATGGCAATTCCATCGTACGCCAAAATGGTTTCCTTCAGGCCGCCGGCCTTTTCTTCGTCCTTCAGAGCACGGCTGGAAAGACCGATATCGCAGGTGCCCGCGCCGACTGCCTTGATTCCGGAACCGGAACCGGTGGGGTTATAGGTGAAGTTGGTTTTCGGATACTGTTTGGTAAAGGATTCACCCAGCGCTCCGATAACCTTTTGCATCGAGGTGGAACCGTCGGTCGCAACCGTTCCGGTTACTTCGGTTTCTCCGCTTGCCGAACCGCTGTTATTCTTGGCTGCCGAACCGCAGCCCGCTAAAGACGCTGCCGCAAACATCATCACCGCGGCAAGACCCATACATAACCATTTTTTCGCTTTCATACATTTTCTTCCTTTCTTTTCCTTAGTACATTTTCAGTCTACCGTTCCTTTGTAAAAAGCGAAAGCAAGTGTATGTAAAAACCGTGTAAAATCCCAAAAGTCTGTTTTGGTTCCTTTTCCTCGTTTTGGCAAAAAACGGAAAACCTGCCCGAAAGGGCTTGAATCGACAGCCTTTTATATGGTATACTAAAGGCAGTTTCGGGAAGCGTCCGTCATCCGATGCCGCCTCCCTGAATGCCGGGCAGGCCTGCCCGTTTTTTGAAATGTTTCTGCCCACGCCGGTTCTGCTCAAAAAAAGCAGAACCGGCGTGGGCAAGAGCCGCAAGGGAAGCTGATTTTCCCTTGCCCGAACGGAGGAATACTATGACCGATTTTATCAGAATTGCCGCAGCGGGGCCCAAAGTAGAGGTCGGCAATCCGCAAAAAAATACCGAACGAATCCTTCAAAAGATCGAACAGTGCCGTGGGCAGCATCCGGATATCATTCTTTTTCCGGAGCTTTGCCTGACCGGGTACACCTGTGCGGATCTCTTTTTCCAGGATTCTCTGTTAAATGCAGCCATCCGGCAGTTGAATACCCTCTGCCTGGCTTCCGAAAAAATCGACAGCATCCTCTGCATTGGGCTGCCGGTTCGCCTGCAGGGGCAGCTATATAACAGTGCCGCCGTACTGTACCATGGGAAGGTTCTCGGTCTGGTTTTAAAAACCTATATTCCCACCTACAATGAATTTTACGAAAAACGGTGGTTCTGCCCGGCCGATTATTTTCGGGGAGAATCGGTTCTGCCGTCACAACTGGGGCTTACCGATCCGGATGATTGTCCCATTCCCGTTGGAAACGACCTCATTTTTGACAGCGGCGTTTTCCGTTTCGGCCTGGAGATCTGCGAAGATCTGTGGGCACCTGTTCCGCCCAGCACCCGGCTGGCTTTGGGCGGAGCCGAAGTTCTGCTGAACCTTTCCGCAAGCAACGAAACCATTTCCAAACGCCGCTACCGCACCGGGCTGATCACGCAGCATTCCGCTTCGCTGATATCCACCTATGCCTATGTTTCCGCCGGATGCTCGGAATCCACTACCGATCTGATTTTTTCCGGCCACACCCTGATCTGTGAAAACGGAAAACTGCTTTGTCAGAATGAAAAGGTAATTGACGATGACACGCTGCTGTTTGCCGACACCGATCTCGGAAAACTCCGGGCCGATCGACAGAAAATCAAAACCTTTGCCGACTGCGCGGCCGACCAGCCCTCCTGCCGCCTTGTCCGGTTTGCAAAACCGGCGCAGCCCAACGATCTTTCTTATTATCCGGTGGAAAAATTGCCCTTTGTTCCGAATGTGCAAAAGGACCGTCGGGAACGCTGCCTGGATATTTTTGAAATGCAGGTCATGGGCCTTGCCAAGCGAATGAGCGTCACCGGTTCACGCCCGGTAATCGGCATTTCCGGCGGTTTGGATTCCACCCTGGCCCTACTGGTCTGCACCGAAGCGGCCCGTCGGCTCCATCACACGCCGGATTATGTTGTCGGGATCACCATGCCCTGTTTCGGCACCACCGACCGCACCTATCAAAATTCCCTTGCCCTGATGAAAACACTGGGCATCACTTCTTTGGAGATTCCGATTCGGGAGGCCGTAACGGGACACTTCCGGGATATCGGGCACGATCCGGCCGTTACCGATCTTACCTTTGAGAATTCCCAGGCACGGGAACGCACCCAGGTATTGATGGACTATGCCGGGAAGGTGGGCGGATTTGTTGCCGGAACCGGGGATCTGAGTGAACTGGCCTTAGGCTGGTGTACCTACAATGCCGACCACATGAGTATGTACGGTGTCAATGCATCCGTTCCGAAAACCCTGGTTCGCTGGATGATCGACAGCATCATGGAATACGATGTATTCCGCGGTGCGGGTGACATTCTCCGGGATATTCTCGACACCCCGATCAGCCCGGAACTTTTGCCGCCGGATGAGCAGGGGCGCATCGCTCAACAAACCGAAGAACTGGTTGGCCCGTATGCTCTGCATGACTTTTTCCTTTATTATATCGTGCGCTTCGGTTTCTCTCCGAAAAAGGTGTTTTCCCTGGCCTGCAAAGCCTTCCGGGGCGATTTTGAACTGCCGGTGATTCAAAAATGGCTGGTCACTTTTTTACGGCGTTTTTTCTCACAGCAATTCAAGCGCAGCTGCCTGCCGGACGGGGTGAAAATCGGAAGCATTTGTCTTTCCCCCCGGGGCGATTGGCGGATGCCGAGCGATGCCTGTGCCGCCGCCTGGATCGCCGAAGCCGAATCGGTTCTTTCCGATGTGGACTGACCCGCGTTTTGGTGTTTTAAAAGCTGTTTCCCCTTAAAAAAAACAGGGCGGAGCCGACGACTCCGCCCTGTTTTTATGTTTCTTTCCAATCTTTGCAAACATCCACCCAGCCGCAGCTGCCCGAAAGGCGTTCCAATTGCTGCAGGTCTAACGCAATGGAGCTGTTCGAACTTCCGCAGGCCGGATACACCCGAGTCATCCGGCGCAGCGATTCATCCAAATAAACCCGGACGCCCTCCTTGAGCGCAAAAGGACAAACCCCGCCGATTTCATGGCCGATTTGCTCGGAAACCAGCTGCGGCGAAAGCATTTTTGCCTTAACCCCAAAAGTGGCTTTATACCGGGCATTATCAATCCGGGCATCTCCGGCAACAACAATCAGAATCGGTTCCTCATTCACACAAAAGGTCAGCGATTTGGCAATTTCCCGCTCCTCGCAATTAAGCGCCCGGGCCGCCATCGCCACCGTTGCGCTGGAAACCGGAAATTCCATAATCCGGCCGGCAAGTCCGAAGGGTTCCAAAAAAGCCCGAACTTTTTCAATTGACATTCTTTTCACCTCAAAAAAACGGGCCGCAAAACCCCACAGGGAATTTGCCGGCCCGTTTGAAATCCGTCTGATGATTTTTTATTTTACCATCGAAGCGACTTCCGCAGCGAAATCGTCTACCCGTTTTTCAATTCCTTCGCCCTTTTCAAAACGAACATAGGAAGCAATACGCAGGTTTTTGC
>CAKSNI010000115.1 GCA_934476025.1 uncultured Eubacteriales bacterium
GGCCGCTTCGCCCCGGATTGGCGCTGTTTTCTCTGAGTGCCGATAAAACCGCCTGCCGAACCGGTTGCGGTTTGATCCCGGTTGTGGCGGCATTGTCTAAATAAATCATACCATTCTCCTTTTCCTCCTGTCAGTTCAGTCGGTGATCCGCTGTTCTGCGGCTCTTCGAAACTGTGCGAAAACCGCTTCCCGATTTCGGGAAGCGGCTGTTCCGGTCAATCCCGGTGTTTTATGAGTGCATGAACATTTTCAAATAATCAATCCGGTTTTCGCTGAGGATTTTCCGGATTTTTTCGGGGTTGCCCGCCACAGTCACGGCGTAGCCGCATCCGTAATCTTCCGTCAGTTCCTTCATGCGTTCCATTTCGGCCGAAAAGCCGTTCTGACGCAGAATATCCCTGCACTTGATAGCACGCGTGACCGTTCCGGTTGCAATCACATATTTTCGCATTACGATCCCTCGCGTCAGAATGTTTCATCGGTGTCCCGAAAGCCCGTTCGGCTATGGCTGCCGCCGGCCTCGGAGAAACCGATTCACTACATTCTATGCGGGCCCGTCTTTTTCGGCACCGCCGTGGGCAAACCTTCTGCCGATTTTCAAAGCGCCCGGACTGTACGGCCCGTTCCAAGGCATAATGCCAGGCAACGCCGCACAACACCGGTAAAACAATCATACCGGCCACCCCAAAAAGTTTCAGCCCGGCCAGCATAGCCATCAGAGAAAGCAACGGATGAAGTCCCACCCGTTTTCCGATGATTTTCGGTTCAATGGCACTGCGGATTGCCGCAATCAGAGCATACAGAATCAGGAGTCCAAGTCCCAAACGGATTTCTCCCCCGATCAGGCTGATCACCGCCCAGGGAATCAGTACCGTTCCTGTTCCGAAAACCGGCAGAACATCAATCAGAGCGGTTACGGCCGCTACCGCCACAGGGGAGCCCACCCGCAGACACACGAACCCGAAGCACAACAAAACAAAGGCCACCAGGGAAAGAAGAATATATCCCCGAATCACCGAAAAAACATCGGTTTTCAGAATGCGGCGAAGCCGCAGCACCCTTTCCCGGGAACGCCGGGTCAGGCAGGAATCCGCAAACCGGACGATATTCCGGTAATCCGCTGCGAAATAACAGCCGGCCACTGCCACCGTTCCCAGCATAAACAAAAAGTGAGGAATCCCTTTCACCATCGTCATCACCCGGGAAGAGCAGGCTGACCCGATTTTCCGAACCAGGGCCATCCAGGTTTCGACGGCGAAATTTCGGATGCTTTCCGCCATTTCCGGAGAAAAGCGGCGCAGCCTTTCATCAATTTGATCCCCGGCCGTTTGAAGGGAGATCGTCAGAGAATTGCCCAAATCCGGCAGTCGCGAATAAAATGAAAGAAGACGGTAATAAACGGCCAGCCCCACCGCAATCAGCAGGCAGAGAATCAGCAAATAAAACAGCAAAAGGAGAACTACTCCAACCGGGCGTTCGCGCAGGCGGCATTTCGAAGAAACAAATCGAATCGGTCGCCAAAGCAGCGCCGCCAGTCCGGCCGCGGCCAAAAACGGCCACAAAAAACGAAAGCACAACCACAGTCCGAAATAGCCGAGAACAATGACAGCAGCTGCATATAAAATGAAAATCAGGAATCGTTTCTTTTTTTCAATTTCCGTATTTTTTCACCCGCCTGTTGATTTTTGGAAAAAATTCGTATATAATTGATTTGATTTTAGAATGCGGAGGATGACTATGAAAAATCCCGAATTTTTGTTGATTGATTCCGATATTTTGCCCGATGTTTATCAACGGGTCATCCGCGCAAAGGAAATGGTGGCCGACGGTTCGGCCCAAAACATCAGCGAAGCGGTGAAGGCGGCGGAAATTTCCCGAAGCGCTTTTTATAAGTATAAAGATCATGTTTTCCGCTATGACGGTACCGGAGAAGGGAAAATTCTGAATATCAGCGCCATTTTGGAAGACCGCGCAGGGGTATTTTCTGCACTTACCGCCAAATTATACGAAAATCGAGTAAACATTTTAACCATCAACCAAAGCCTTCCGGTAGACGGAATGGCCGCCGTTTCGCTTTCGGTAAGAACCGATGCGCTCGGGGTTCCGCTGGAGGAACTGATCCGGGATGTTCAAAAACTGAGCGGCGTGGTTTCGGTTAAGATTGTATAGGCCGAAACAAATCGGCTTAGGAGGAATTTTTTGTGTCCTTAATTGTAAAAAAATTCGGCGGAACCTCGGTAGCCGACACAGCCTGTCTGCATCGGGCCGCCGACTTAATCGCCGAAGACTATAAAGCCGGAAACGATGTTATCGCCGTTGTTTCCGCTCAGGGTGACACCACCGATGCCCTGCTGGAAAAAGCATTGCAGGTCAACCCTTCCGGTGCCTCCCGCCGGGAAACGGATGTGCTGCTGTCCGCCGGGGAACAAATGTCGGCTGCCTTGCTGGCTATGTCGATTGAGCGGCTCGGCCTCCCGGTGGTTTCCCTGCTTGGCTGGCAGGCCGGCTTTCATACCGACAGCAATTATTCTTCCGCACGGATCAAACGCATTGATACCGAGCGGCTGAAATCCGAACTTTCCCGCAAAAACATTATCATCGTCGCCGGTTTCCAGGGTATTAACAAGTTTGACGATATCACCACCCTCGGCCGGGGCGGCAGCGACACCAGCGCCGTTGCCCTGGCGGCCGTTTTAAAAGCCGCGCGCTGCCAGATTTACACCGATGTTCCGGGGGTGTTTACCGCCGATCCGCGGAAGGTCCCAAACGCCCGAAAGCTCAGCGAAATCACCTATGACGAAATGCTGGAGCTGGCCTCTCTGGGGGCTCAGGTTCTCAACAACCGGTCGGTGGAAATGGCAAAAAAGTACAATGTAGAGCTGGAGGTTCTTTCCAGCTTTGAAAGAGAAAGCGGAACGATTGTAAAGGAGAACGCGAAAATGGAAAAAATGGTCATCCGCAGCATTGCCAAAGACCGGGATGTCTGTACGGTTTACATTACCGGGCTCTGTGATGCCCCGGGAATTGCCTTTAAGGTATTCAACCGTCTGGCGCAAAGCGGCATTACGGTCGATCTGATTTCCCACACGGCGGAAAGCCACGGAAAAACCGATATCATGTTTACGGTCAAAAAGGACGACCGGGCCGAAACCCTCCGGGCGCTGGAATCCCTCAAGCCGGTTTTGCATTACGAAAGTGTAGAAACCAACATCGGCATCTGCAAAATTTCGGTCGTCGGCAGCGGCATGGCCTCCCATCCGGGGGTTGCCGCCAAAATGTTCGAAGTTTTGTATGACCTGGGCATCAGCATTCAGATGATTGCCAGCAGCGAAATTAAAATTTCGGTTGTGATTGATGAAAAAGAGGCTGATCGGGCCGTCATTGCCCTGCACGAAGCCTTTATGGAATCCCCTTCTTTTTCAGACTGAAGAATTCAAAATTTGGGAAAGTGAGAAAATAAAATGAAACGAAACCTAACTTTTAAAGAATATGTCTATGTGGCGAGTATGCTTTTTGGGCTGTTTTTCGGTGCCGGAAATCTGATCTTCCCAATCCACATGGGTCAGATGGCCGGTTCCCACACCTTTTTGGCTATCCTCGGCTTTTTGATCACCGGGGTCGGGCTGCCGCTTTTGAGTGTTGCCGCCCTCGGGATCAGCCGCAGCGAGGGGCTTTATCACCTGAGCAGCAAAATCAGCCGCCCGTATGCCCTGCTTTTTACCTGTATGCTTTATCTGACCATCGGGCCGTTCTTCGCAATTCCGCGTTGTGCCACAACTTCCTTCACCGTTGGGCTGGAACAGGTTCTTCCCAAAGGGCATACCTCCTGGTATCTTTTTTCTTTTACACTGGTTTTCTTTATTGCCGCACTGCTCTTTTCTCTTTTCCCCGGGAAAATTCTGACCTGGGTCGGCAAAATTCTCAATCCCTGTTTCCTGCTTTTCCTGGGGATTCTGGTGATTGTTTCTCTGCTGCATCCTTCGGCTTCCATTCATGAAGTCGCCGCTCAGGGAGATTACATCGACCATCCCTTCTTTAACGGATTCTTAGAAGGGTACAATACCATGGATGTTTTGGCCGGGCTGGCTTTCGGAATTATCGTTGTTCGGGTTATTCGCGGTCAGGGTGTTCGCGAGGAAAGCGATGTAGCCAAAAATACGGTCCTTTCCGGTATATTCAGTTCCCTTTTGATGGCCCTGATTTATGTTGCCGTTACCATTGTAGGAACCCAGAGCCGTGGCCTGTTTGAAACCAGTGAAAACGGCGGAATCGCCTTTGCCCAGATTGCTCAGCACTACCTCGGCATCCCGGGTCTGTTTATTTTGGCTGCCACCGTAACCTTTGCCTGCCTGAAAACCGCCGTCGGGCTGATCACCAGCTGTTCCGAAACCTTTTCGGAAATTTTCCCCAAAGGGCCGTCCTATAAAATCTGGGCAATTTTGTTCAGCCTGGTTTCGTTCTGCTTTGCCAATCTGGGGCTCAGTTCGATCATCCAGTTCTCGATTCCGGTCTTGATGTTCCTGTATCCGCTCGCTATCATCCTGGTCCTGCTCGCCCTGTGCGGCAAACTTTTCCGTCACGATCGGGTTGTTTACTGCTGCACCATCGGGTGCACC
>CAKSNI010000116.1 GCA_934476025.1 uncultured Eubacteriales bacterium
TCCGCGCCGGCAAAAAGAGTTCTCAGGATGTTTCCCTTTGTGACCCGATTGACACCGACAAAGACGGCAACGCCTTAACACTCGGAGATCTCCTTTCGGATGAAACCGATGTTTTTGAAGATATTCACAAAAAGATGGATCTGCAAAAGCTGAAATCGGTTTTTTACCGGGTGCTGGATGAGCGGGAAATCGAAATTCTTTCCTACCGATACGGATTGTTCGGAAGAAAAGAACTGACCCAGCACGAAATTGCCGACCGGCTCGGGATATCTCGCTCCTATGTTTCCCGAATCGAGAAGGCTGCCCTCCAAAAACTGCGTCCTTATTTTTAAAACGCTAAAATTGTCCGGTTTTCCCCGCAAAATGTCTTGTATTTCCCCGTTCCAAATGCTAAACTGAATTCACTGCATTAACGGCAAATGCCGAAGCTATTCTGAATTTCAGATTTTTTGGAGGGAACCAGTATGTTCGAGCACGCCAAATGGATTACCCGCAAGCCGTGGAAAGTTTGGAGCTTTCCGAAAAACCGTGACAATCCGCCTTCCCCTTATCTGGCCAGAAATTTTTCGATTGACAAAGCCAATACCTCCCGTGTCATTCTTTCGGCCGTCGGTTACGGGCAGGCCGCCTACTACCTGAACGGCAGTCGAATTCCGAACAGTCTTTTGCCGACTCAGCCGACCGATCCGACGGTTACGGTTTTCTACAATCAGTATGATATCACCGATCTGGTTTGTGACGGAGAAAACCGCCTGGGGATTTTGCTCGGAAAAAACGATATGCTCACCCATAACGCCCCTTGGTATTCCTTTGTCAAAATGATTGCTCAGTTGGATATCACCCAAATAGACGGATCTGTTCTTTCGATTGTCAGCGATTCTTCTTTCCGAACCGCCGACTCCCCTTTGCTGTATGATCAGAAGCTGCTTGGAGAAACCTATGATGCCCGTTTGGAAATTCCGGGCTGGTGCACCCCCGGTTTTGATGATTCCTCATGGGATCCGGCCAAACCGACATTGCTCGAATTTCGGCCGAAGTGGGCTTTTGCGATCCATCTTATTTTTCGCGTTATTATAAAAAAATCACCGGGTTCAGCTCCAAAAAATCAGCCCGTTCTCCTTCCCCCATCCCCTGATTTCCCGATAAGCCGGCGAAAGTCAACCTATCGGGAAAGCAGGAAACGGCAGAGAAACCACAATGGTTTCTCTGCCGTTTTGTTTTGTTAGAATTCTTTATTTTTCCTGCGGAGTGGCCGCTTCGATATCTTTTTTGAGATACAACGAATCCGTTTCGGGATTCTGATAGAGGCGGATCCAGTCAATCCGATAATCAATCGGCATCAGATCGTATTCCGTCAGATAGTTGTTCGGTGCACACCAGGTGCATGCGGATGTAAAGATTTCGTTGTTGAAGATCGGATAGGCCGGATCCTGGAAGCATTCCATGCCCGGCAGTTTATCCGCCCCGAATTCGCCCCGCTGTTGATCAATCGGGAAGGTGGTGTATTTTTCGCCGTCTATATAAAACGACATTTCGGTTTTGGTCCATTCAAACCCATAAAGATGGTACTCATGATTGAGATTTTCAAACTTTTCAAAGGTGTAGGCTTTCTTCAGGCTGCCCCCACCACCCGGCAGCATAACATGGTCGCCGTTGCCCCATTTATGAAGATTGGCCTCCACATTGCGGCGGTCGGAAAAGACTTCATAAATATCAATTTCCGCCATATAAGGAGCCTTTTTAAAAACGGTATTGCTCTTCATCCAGAAAGAAGGCCATGCACCGTGACGGTAGGGAACATTGGCGCGGATTTCCAGATAGCCGTAACGGAAGTTCATGGTGTCCATGGTGCAGACCCCTTCACAAAGGGCGTACCGTTTTCCCGGAAGTTTGCTTTTGTGAACCTGCATATGCAGTTCTCCGTTTTCCAGGCGAACATATTTTTCCGAATTGTCATATTCAGTGTCGGGGAAAACCATGGTTTTTTTGAAGCACCACTTCTCGGGGTCCAGTTTTTCGGAGTCGAATTCATCATGCCAAACCAGCACACGGCCGTCTTTTTCATAAGCGGCACCGCAGGCTTCGGCTTCCTTCTTCATCTGATCGTTGATCATGTTGCATTCCTGCCTTTCGCCGGGAATCCGGCTGTTTTTTTGCATTCTACCGTCATCATACCGAATTTTTATAAAAAAGTCAAGTCTTATTTTCCGCTCCGGCACCGCTTTTTAAGGTAGTTTCCAGTACGGCCGGCAGCTGAAGCACCGAAGACAGGCAGATTTCCGGTTTTTCAATGTTCGGAAAATCCCACCGGGTATACTGGCTGACCCAAACAGGAAGGTACCCGGCCCGGCGAGCCGGTTCAATATCATTTTTGGGATTGTCCCCCACATAAATCATTTCTTCCGGCCGGGTGCCGAGCCGCCCGGCCATTTCCAAAAACGGCCAAAGATTCGGCTTTTTCTGCTCCGGTTCCACACAAATCAACATCGCGTCAAAGCATTCCGGCAGATTTACCAGTTCCAACTTCTTTTCCTGAATTTCCCGGCGAACGCCGTTTGTAATCAGCCCGAGCCGATACCCCTGCCTGCGAAAATCCAGCAGCATCTGCCGGGTGCCTTCCTCTAAAAAGCCGACTTTCCCATATTCACGATGAACAAACCGGAACAAAGCCTGCTCCGGACATTTTTCCGACAAAAAGCCCCTTTTCACCAAATCCCGATGGGCAGCATCCCACCCGGTGTGATTATAGTTTCGGTCGCTTTCAAACAGTTCCCGGCCGAATTCCTCCCATGAAACCCCTGCCGGAATCCACTGCCGTTTTTCCCGGTAAAAGCGAGCCCCGATTTCTTGGATAACCCGGCGACGATCGGAAAGGGTACTGTCAAAATCAAATACAATGGCTTTAATCATGCAAATACAGCGTCCTTGAATTCCGGTGGCGCCACACCGAAAGAATCAAACCAACCCCCAAATACAGGCAGGAAAGAGAGGTTCCCCCCGCGCTGAAAAAGGGAAGGGTTACCCCGATAACCGGAGTAATCGAAAGGCACATTCCGAGATTGATAATGGTTTGAGCAAACAACATTCCGAAGAACCCGACACAAATCAGTTTCCCGGTTTTGCGGTTGCACACTTTGGCCACCTTCAGGCAATGCATACAAATGGCAAACAAAAGGCCGATTACCGCCAGGCAGCCGAAAAAGCCGAGTTCTTCCCCGATGGTCACAAAGATAAAGTCGTTGTACCCTTCCGGCACGCCGCTGCGCCCGAGCTGGGTCAGTGTTCCGTGAAAAAGCCCCTGCCCGAACCAGCCGCCGTTGGCCAGAGCAATCCGCCCTCTCCATTGCTGCCACCCGGCCCCGCGCAGATCGGCCTCCAGATCAAAAATATTCCGGATCCTCGCCTGTTGATCGGGGTTCATCACAAAGAAATAAATGAGCGGAGCGGCCACAATCACCGCCGAAAAGGCGATCAGAAAATACCGGAGTTTCACGCCGGCCGCCCACATCATACAAAGCACCATAATGGCAAAAACCAACGCGGTTCCGTCGTCGCCCTGCTGATGGATCAGCAGAACCGGTGCGGCCCCGTGCAAACAAACCGGAATCAGGTATTTCCATTGATTGATTTTTTCGGATACCCGGTTCAGATGCGCACAGAAGGTCAGAATAAAACAGATTTTCAGCAGTTCCGCCGGCTGGAAGGTGGTAAACCCGAGGTTCAACCAGGCCTTATCATCGGTTCCGGCCGGTGCAAACCCGATAACAAAGGTCAACAGTACTGGCACGACCCCGATTACCGCCGCCACATACCATCGGGCCGTCAGGGTTTCAAAATCGAAAAGAGAAATCAGCACCGCCGCAAACAGACCGAGCAGCATTGCCCCCACCTGCATAATAAACTGGCGCAGGCTGCCGGTAAAACGGGTTGCCGAAAGAACCGCCACGCAGCCGAAAGAGGTAGCGCAAAGGCACAAAGCCAGCATGACTTTATCCGCTTCCCGGACATAATCGGCAATGGCCGACCAAATTTTCGACATAGCCGTTTCCTCCCTTCATACCGCTCTATTTTACCGCATTTTTCGCCGCATTTCAACCCAAATCGCAAAAACCCGAAAAAAAGAAGGGAACGCCGGCACAAAGGCGTTCCCTTCTGAAAATTTTAACGAAAGAACTTTATTCAAGCAGATCCCGAAGCGGCAGTTTGGAAAGAAGCAAAAACGCCACAATTCCGGCCGCAGCCTGCAGCAGATTGGCCGGTATAGAGGAAGCGGCCGCCAGCGCGGTATCCAGAAACGCCCAGGCATACAGGAAGTATCCCACTACCATCACCGCTTCGGCGGCAAAAGCCCCCGCCGTTTTCGAAAGCAGCGGATGCCGGTTTCCGATTGCCCGGAAAACCAACGCCGCAACCAGGCCCATCAATCCTTTGATAATCAGCGTTCCGGGAACATAGTGGGTGTAGCCGCTTAAAAAATCCGCCAACGCCGAGCCGATACCGCCGGCCAACATTCCGTAAATCGGGCCGAGCAGCCAGGCACACAGCAAAATAAAGCAATCTCCCAAATTAAAGTACCCGTTGGTAAACGGAATATTGACCTGAACCACCA
>CAKSNI010000117.1 GCA_934476025.1 uncultured Eubacteriales bacterium
TTCCTGCTGTGCGTACCCTTTGCCTCCCTTGTGATTTCCTTTTTCAGAAAACCGATGCGTCAGCGCAACCAGGAATTCCGCAAAACGATGGAACATACCAGCGCCGATGTGATGGATATGATCGAACTGGTGCCCGTCACCCGGGCCCACGCCCTGGAGGAAAAAGAAATCAAGAAACTGACCGGCGAAATGACCCATGTTGCCGAAAGCGGGTATCGGCTGGACTTTATTCAGAGCATTTTCGGGTCGGTCACTTGGGTGCTGTTTTCCTTTTTCCAGATTGTATGCCTGATGTTCACCGGCTATCTCACCTACCGTGGAGTGATCAAAAATGTCGGGGATATCACCCTGTATCAGACCTATTTTACCAGCCTTCTCGGCCATGTCAACAACATCATTGCCCTGCTCCCGATTTTGTCCAAAGGAGCCGAATCGGTCAAGTCCATCGGAGAAATTCTCTGTGCCGATGATGTGGAAAACAACCGTGGAAAGCCCAAAATTTCTTCTCTTTCCGGGGAATACGAATTCCGGGATGTTTCCTTTTCCTATGACGGGAAATCTCCGGTTTTAAAGCACTTGAATCTGACGGTTAAAAAGGGCGAAACCATTGCCCTGGTCGGCGAATCCGGTTCCGGGAAGTCCACCATTTTAAATCTGGTCACCGGGTTTTATCATCCCAGCGGGGGAATCGTTACGGTCGACGGACAGGATTTGGGCAAAATTGATCTGCACAGTTACCGCCGCTTTCTTTCGGTAGTACCGCAAAAAAGCATTCTGTTTTCCGGAACGATTCGGGACAATATCACCTACGGCTCCAAAATCAGTGAAGAAAAACTGCAGGCCGTCATCGATGCCGCCCAGCTGCGCAGCGTAATCGCAAAGCTTCCCAACGGTCTGGATACCGATGTCGGCGAACACGGAGATCGGCTTTCCGGCGGTCAGAAGCAGCGTATTTCCATTGCCCGTGCCATTATCCGGGACCCACGGGTCATCATTTTCGACGAAGCCACCAGTGCGCTGGATTCGGTTTCGGAGCGGGAGATTCAAAAGGCCATTGACCACCTCACCCGGGACCGCACCACCTTTATTGTTGCCCATCGACTCTCCACCATTCGCAACGCCGACAAAATTGCGGTTATCCGCGACGGGCAATGTGTGGAATACGGAACTTATGACGATCTGATGAACCGCCGGGGTGAATTCTACACCTTAAAGAAAACCCAGTCCTGATTTCATCTTCAAAAATCACACCGCTGCTTTGAATTCAGAAAAGGGATGGAGCCGAACGGCCCCATCCCTTTTCTTTTTATTCTCTAAAGAAGTCAACTTTCCCGCTTGAGAGGATCTTTTTGAAAGAGATGCCGCAGAAAGCCGGAATTCCTTTTTCGTTTTAAGAATAACCAACGCCTTCCTTATTCTTTCCTTTCATATCCGATCAGATCCCGGATTACCTCGCCGGCCAGAATCATTCCGGCCACCGCCGGAACAAAAGCATTGGAACCGGGAGTGTCCTTACGAGGAGCCGAGGGATCCTGTATCGGAGCCGGATTGATCGGTTTGTGCGGTTTCTCGGAGGAATAGACCACCTTCAGGGAATCAATGCCCCGTTTGCGGCATTCCCGGCGCATTACCCGGGCCAGCGGACAGTCCCGGGTTTCATAGAGGTCCGCCACCCGAAAAGCGGTCGGATCCATTTTGTTCCCGGCGCCCATTGCGCTGATGATCGGCACACCGGCCCGATGGGCCTTTTCAATCAGGCACAGTTTGGCCGTGACCGTATCAATGGCATCCACAATATAATCATAGGAAGAAAAGTCGAATTCCTCGGCATTTTCCGGCAAAAAGAAGGCAGGAATTCCCGTCACCCGGCATTCGGGCGAAATGGAATGAATCCGCTTTTTCGCTTCCTCCACCTTGTAATTCCCGATGTTCTCCCGGGTAGTCAGAATCTGCCGGTTCAAATTGGAAAGAGCAATTCGATCGTGATCAATCAGATCCAGAGCCCCGATTCCCGAACGGGCCAGTGCTTCCACAACATAGCCTCCCACACCGCCGATGCCGAAAATCGCCACGCGGGAAGCCGTCAATCGATCCATAGCCGCTTTTCCGAACAGCATTTCGGTTCGGATCCATTGTTCATTCATGCTTATCTCCCTTCCTTTCCGCTCCGCTGCAAGGCACCAAAGGGGACGAAACACAGCACCCCGAACGCAGCAAGTCAAAATTTATGACCGGTGAAAATACGCCGAAAACACGCTCTTTCAGGAAAATTCGGAGGATGCCGCTTGCCGAAAAGGACGCCGCGCAGAAAAGCAGAAAGCCCCTGCCTTTTCTACGCGGCTGAATAGCAAACCCATTACGCCTGCCATTTACGGATTTTCAGAAGCCGGCGAAGTGTCTGCCGACGAACTCTCCTGTGAAGATTCGGATTCCGACGAAGATTCTTCCGAAGAACTTTCGTCTTCCGGATCCGGCACCCGTTCCTTGGGTTTCAGGCTGTATTTGGAAATCGGCAGAGAATCCACCCGGACCGACTGTCCGTTCTTCCACAAAGTACGGGAAGAAGCCTCCAGGAAGTATTCGCCCTCCACCCGGGTGGTTTCCCAGTGATCCAGCGTAATTTTATCATAGTCCTCGCTGTGATACCCGTAAATGTTGGTATACAGTGTCGTTCCCGACATATAACATTCCAGATAAACCGGGTACGGGCTATTGTTTTTGAGTTTGAGATCCAGATTCGGATAATCGACCGTTGCGTCAAACCCGCGGGTGGCATACCCGGCCGGCCAGACATGGGCATGGCGTTCCGCAATACCCAGATTGGCCTTCAAAGCCGCATTATAGATGGTCGTGCTGGTTTGGCAAATTCCGCCGCCGACACCGGTAGCGACCTTTCCGCCGATGTAAACATCCGACGGCAGCCAGCCGGCGGATTTTCTATTGCTGTCGCCGGTACAGGCGTTAAACGACCAGGTAGCCCCCGGAGCAATTACCGAGCCGTTACACATAGCCAGCGACTTTTTCATATTGGAATTGGCCGCCGCCGTATTATAAGAAACCGTGCTGTGGGAAGCCAGTTTCACAATTCGCTTTTCCAGATCGGATTTTTTCACCGAAGCCTCAATTTCTTCGGTCGGTGCCTCAATGGTCGCTTCGCGGACATTTTCTTCCAGAGCCGCCCGAACCGCCCGGTCAAATTCCGGAATCAAAGCCTGCGTGTTTACCTGATACCCCGGCACATCGTCGCTGAAATTCATTTTTCCGCCGCCAACGCCGAGAATCGTGGCATCTACCGGATCCCGGTGCAGAGCATCACTCACCTTTTGGGCTGCTTCTTCGGCTGACTGTTGTTCCATCGTGGCCGGAACCCGATAATTCCAGTCCCCTTTTGGCGTTTTGCCGAGCATTACGCTGATGCAGTCTTCCTTGACGGTGTTCAGAATCTGATCGCTTTCATAAGTAAACCGGAAATCATCCTGATTCAGATCGATGCTTTCCTCCCCGACCTTTACGGTAATGCGGTATTCGATTTTTAAATCCTTAAGAGAATCCTCCAACAGTTCTTTCGCTTGCTGGACACTCTTTTTTCCGATATCAATATCGTTCACCTTTACCCCGGTCGGATAGCGGAAATCTTCCTTTTGCAAAAAGCCGGTTTTTGCCAGAAACGCCGGCATAACCGAACGGCATTCCCGATAGCGTTCCTTCATCACCAGAAAAACCGAAAGCAAAATCAACGCCACCGCCGCAACGGCTGCACAGGGAATCACAATTTTCCGAACGGTGGCCGGATTTACTTTTCTTCCTGTTCCCGCGGCCTCGGCCCCTTCCTTTTTGGCAGAATCTTTGTGCTTTGTTCCGGCTTTTTCGGCCGTTTTTTCCGCCACCGAAGCCCCAGCGTGCGGCAAAGGAGCCGGTTCCTGATCCTTCTTTGTTTTTTGTTCCATGATTTGTCATCCTTTTTCAACGCGTTTCGCCCCAAAGCGAAATCGAAAAATGTCCGTCCCTATCATACAACACTCTCGACAAAAAATAAAGTTCTTTTTCAAAAAGTAACCAAACTGTAACTCTTTTTTCCTTTTCTTTCGGCTTGACAACGGCCGGATTGCGTTTATAATGAACGAAACAGGGAGGGATTTTTTTGAGCGAAACATCCACCGATCTTTTTTGCGAAACCATCGGCAGCATCGATCGATCCCGGCTGATTCTCCCGGAATTTCACCGGATTTATCTGATGCATACCACCGATTCCACCAACGCAGTCTGCAAACGGCTGGCAGCCCGAAACGGGACGGACTGTCTGGTGCTGACCGAGCAGCAAACCGCCGGACGCGGCCGGTTGGGCCGCCGTTTTGCCTCCCCACAGGAAAGCGGTATTTATATGAGTGCCCTGCTCCACCCGGACCTTGGGCAGGAGGAACTGACCTGCCTGACCACCGCTGCGGCCGTCGCCGTCGCCCGGGCCATCCGTTGCTGCTGCAGCCGCAAAGCCGAAATCAAATGGGTAAACGATATTTTCATTTCCGGGCGAAAGGTCTGCGG
>CAKSNI010000118.1 GCA_934476025.1 uncultured Eubacteriales bacterium
GGATGAAATATTCAAATGGGCGGTTTCGCTGCCCATCAATTCCGTCAGCTCATCCCGGACAATTTTAATCACGGTTTGAACCGCGGTAAGGGAGGCCATAACATTGGCGCCGATACATTTTTGGGTTACCGAATTGGTGAAATCTTTTGCAACTTTGTAGTTAACATCGGCTTCCAAAAGGGCCAGGCGGACTTCCCGCATGGCTTCTTTAACATCGCTTTCGCTGAGTTTTCCGCGGGAACGAAGTTTTTTAAAAACGCCGGCCAGTTTATCGGAAAGACTATCAAATGCCATGGGAACACCCTCCTGTTTTCAAAGATTTTCCGTTATGGTACAAAAAGCATCCAAATCCCGGTTGGCAGCTGCGGCTCTCAGCTCGCGAACCGTTTTCGCCAGATGCAGACGCTCCTCGTAAAATAACAAAGCCTGTTGCGTGCGTTTGACGGATTCATGCACGCCCTGACGCGAAATACCGGTATTTTCGGATATTTCGGAAAGGGAAAGATCTTCATTAAAATAATCTTCGGCAATACGCCGTTGTTTATCCGGAAGCAGGCAACCGTAATGATCCAACAACACAGAAAACGAAAGATCTTTCACGGGTTTCACCTCTTCGGAAAACGGAATGAGTTTGATCGATCCACACAACGCTGGTATTATAACACAGTTGATTACGCCTGTCAAGTATTTTTATTTACACTCTTGCTTTTTGTTAAGGTTAGGAGAATTTTCGTCGAAAGCAGTTGAAAAATTTTTCAGATTCCTATATAATGATTACATTCTATCCGGAAAGGCATCGGTGTACTATGACCAAATTTTTTTACCGGGCATTCTCTTTCTTTCTCGGAATGTTCCTTCTTTTTTCCATGGCCGGCTGCTCGGGCCCTGATCAGAACGCCGTCATTTACTACGAAGTTCCCCAGATACCGAAAACGCTGGATCCGCAGCTTGCCCAAAGTGATACGGAATTGATGATGGTGCGAAATCTGTATGAGGGGCTGATGCACATTGACGAATCCGGCGAAATTGTCAACGGCTGCATTTCCGATTATACCTTTGAGGATATGACCTACACCTTTACCCTCAGCCCGAATGCCTGCTGGAGTGACGGCACCCCTTTGAGTGCCGAGGATTTCGTCTTTGCCTTCCGGCGCGCCGTTGATCCGGCCACCGCTTCTCCCTACGCTTCCAAACTTTCTTCTATTCTGAATGCCGATCTCATTCTTTCCGGCAATGTGGACCCGAAGTATTTGGGCGTGAAAGCCGAATCGGTAGATGTTCTTACCATCACCCTGCAAAAGAATGACAGTGAATTTCTATATAAATTGACCACCGCAGTCTGTATGCCCTGCAATCAGTCCTTTTTTGAATCCTGCGAAGGGCAATACGGCCTTTCCAAAAAGCACATTCTGACCAACGGGCCCTACCGTCTTACGAAATGGAATACCGAGGAATTCGCCGCCCGAATTGCCCGCAGTGACCGCTATCTCGGTCGTTTTTCCGCCAAAAACGGCGCGGTTTTCCTTTCCTATAACCCCAAAAACGAAAATCTTGAAAAACTGAAGAAATCTACCGTCGATATTGCGTTTATCGGTTCGGCCAACATGGAAAAGGCTATGCAGGAACAGTTGGAAACCGCACAGTTTCAAAATGTGGTTTGGGTGATGGAGTTTTCCTCAGACTTTTCTTATGACATTCGCAAAGCGCTTATCACCGCCATCAACCGCAGCAACTATGCTGGTGACCTTCCGGTCGGATATTCCGTAGCCTATTCTCTGTTTCCGAATTCCCTTTCCAAGGAAAGCATGGATCATGTCGGAATGCCGGCCTATAACATTTCTTCAGCCAAAGCGCTGTTTGAAAAGGCCGTTTACGAGCTTCCGGGCAAAAAGCTGCCTTCCACGGTACTCACCTATTATAATGATGGTCTTTCCATGCAGCTGCCGATCAGCGATATCGCCGGTCACTGGCAGAATCAGCTTGGGGCATACATCAATATTCAGCCGGCTGACAGCCTCACCGAAGTAAAAAATATGGTTAAAAACAATGCATCCTGCATTGCAGTTTACCCGGTTTACATAACAGACCGGGATCCGCAAATGTTTGTTTCACAGTTGGGATACGGCTCGTTTACCGCCGCCTATGCCACCCTGACCGAAATGCAGACTCAGATTATGCACGATTTTCGACTTTTTCCACTTTGTTTCCAAAATTCGGTTGTTGCCTATTCCAAAGATATACAGAATTTTAATTACACCATCGGAAACGGAATGATCGACTTTTCTACCATTCAAAAAAAATGAGCGAAAACTCTTTTAAAAACGGGGCACCTGTGAGGGTGTCCCGTTTTTTAAGTCATTGCTTTTTCAATTTGTTGCTTTAATTTTTTAATAATGCGTTTTTCCAGCCGCGAAATATAGGACTGCGAAATGCCGAGTTGTTCGGCAACCTCTTTTTGGGTGTATTCCCTTTTTCCGCCAATGCCGAAGCGCATAGACATAATTTGCCTTTCCCGAGGGGTAAGTTGCCCGATCAGGCGGATCAAAAGGCGCCGTTCGTCTTCTTTTTCCACTTGACTGCCGATTTCTTCGGCGTCACAACTTAATATATCCGAAAGCAACAGCTCGTTGCCGTCCCAATCGACATTCAGTGGTTCATCAATGGAAATTTCGCCGCGTTGATTGACGGTTTTCCGCAAATACATCAAAATTTCATTTTCGATGCAGCGTGACGCATAGGTCGCCAGTTTGATGTTTCGATCGGGTTGAAAGGTTCCCACCGCCTTAATCAGTCCGATGGTGCCGATCGAGATTAAATCTTCCGCCGTCGCCCCCGGTGATTCGTATTTTTTGGCAATATAAACCACCAGCCGCAAATTATGAACGATGAGTTTTTCTTTGGCTGCCTCGCGGTCTTTGCTTGCAAAAAGGGCCCGCTCCTGTTCAGCCGTCAGCGGTGGGGGCAGCGTCTGACATCCCCCGATAAAATAAACCGTATCGGGGTGAAACAAACGGTGCAGCCATTTTTTAAATCGAATCAGAATATGCCGCATGATGAATCCTCCAATATTTCCGGCGAAACAATCGCCCGATAATCGTCATCAAAACCTTCATCCGACAGCGCCAGCAAAACCGGACCGACCGGATGCTGATTCACTGCGGCACCTTCCACCGGATAGGCTTTCAGTGTGCCCGACCCGGTGACACAGGAAACCGGTAGCAATAAGAACCGACAATCCTGCCATTGGGGCAGAATTTCATTTAAAACATTGGTATCGACAATCAAAACCGGCCGGTGTTGGTAGACATCCCGAAGGCTGTTCCCGCTATCAACCATCGCAGTCAGGCAAACCGTTCGGCTGTGATCGGTCAGCGTAATGCCGCATCGTTCGGCCTGTGGAGAGCGCCGACGGACCGCATAGCGAATCACCCGAATTCCGAAGTATAAAATCAGCGATAGCAATATCAGCCAAATCGGTGAAATGGAATAATAATAAAAGCCGTTTGAATATGTAGCCATTTCCGGAAAGACGCTCAAAATCCCGTACATTATTCCGCCGTACAGAAATGTCACTCCCGTAAAAACCGCCAGGGATCGCAAATAAAGCCGGCCCCTCTGCCTTCCGAAGGCGAGAAGCACTGCCAAAGAACAAACGGCTGTTTTGGCAAAAAAAGAAAGCGTAAAGCCGAAATCCGGTAAAAAAATCAAGAGAGTACTGAGGGTAAGCAGACCGGTTGCGGCTACCGCTCGCCACCAGAGAATCCGTTTTCCGAGAATGGCGGCGCTGAGTAAAAGCAGGAGGCCGTCTATCACCGCATTGGTAAACAGCAGTACATCCAAATAGATAACCACCCTCTCGCCTCCCTTACTTTTGATTTGCAGGAATATTATAACGCACTCGCTTTGCAAATGCCGTCGAAATTTTGATATAAGAAAAAAAGGAACGGGGTAAATTTAACCCGTTCCTTTTTTGAATGATAAAGAATCACAGATCCGCGGTCACTTCGGTTCCGCCGATCGGTCGGATGGTAAGCACACAGCAGCTGCCTTTTCCGAAAACCGAATCAATCATCGTGCGATATTCATCAATCCGATCAGCCGGAATATAGCACTGAATGGTACCGGCAAAGCCGCCGCCATGAACACGGCAGGCACCTTCTCCGCTTAAAAAGCGTTCGGTTAGCGCAATAGCCAGGCAAAGCCCCTGATTTTCAACAGCAGACACCGAATAAAGATTCTGCAGGTATTTGTATGAAGAATCCCCCGATTCGTTCACAAGATCCAGGAAATGTTCAAAATCATCCTGCTTGAGAGCCTGTTTTTCTTCTTCGGCGCGGCGATCCTCGTTGAAAAAGTGGAAGGCACGCAAAACGGCCCGGTCGCCGCAGGCCGAGCGAAGCTGTGGCAGCTGGTGATAGAATTCCTTCTCCGAAACGTCCCGCAGGAAGTCTTTGCCGAAGAAGTTGCTGACCGCATGACACTCTACCGTGATATCGGCGTAATCCTGCGTC
>CAKSNI010000119.1 GCA_934476025.1 uncultured Eubacteriales bacterium
GGTCTTTATTGTTGCAGAAGCAGACAAAGGTCGGCGGTTGGGTGGAAGCCTGGGTCATATAGAAAATCTTCAGGCGCTTACCTTTGTCGGTGGGTGGCTGAACCCGGGCGGTTGCATCCGCCAGAATATCGTTGAGTTTCCCGGTGGAAATCCGCATGGTATTCTGTTCATGCACATAGCGAATCAATTCAAACAGCCGATCCACCCGCTGCCCGGTTTTGGCCGAAATAAACAGAATCGGCGCATAGGTCATAAAGGAAAAATCGTTCATGAGCTTTTTCCGATAGGCATCCATGGTGCTGCCGTCTTTTTCCACCAGATCCCATTTATTCACCACAATAATGGCTGCCTTGCCGTATTCCAGCGCCAGGCCGGCCACCTTGGAATCCTGTTCGGTGAACCCTTCGGCGCCGTCGATCATAATCACGCAGACCTGGCTTCTTTCCACCGCCATTCTGGCCCGCAGAATGCTGTATTTCTCAATCTGATCGTCTACCCGGCTTTGCCGACGCAGCCCGGCCGTGTCAATAAAATTGAAGGTTCCGAAAGAGTTGGTCAACCGGTAATCAATGGCATCCCGGGTCGTTCCGGCCATATCCGAAACAATGGAGCGTTCCTGCCCGGCGATCCGATTTAACAGAGAGGATTTTCCGGCGTTGGGTTTGCCGATAATGGCCACCTCGATGACGTCTTCCTCCCCGGCGGATTCCTCCTGCCGGGGAAGCAGTGCGTACACCGCATCCAGCAGGTCCCCCGTTCCGTGACCGTGCACCGAAGAAACCGGAATCGGTTCCCCGATGCCGAGGTTATAAAACTCATAAAAATCCATCGGCAGTTCCCCGATATGGTCGCATTTGTTTACGCAAAGAACCACCGGTTTTCCACTCTTTTGCAGCATGGCGGCAATATCCCGGTCGGCTGCCGTCACCCCGGATTGTAAATCCACCACAAAAAGAATAACCTGTGCGGTATCGATGGCCAGGTTAGCCTGCGCCCGCATGGATTTTAACAGAAAATCATCGGTTTTCGGTTCAATTCCCCCCGTATCCACCAGCAGAATTTTCCGGTTGCGCCATTCACAGGTTCCGAAAATCCGGTCCCGCGTTACGCCCGGGGTATCATCCACGATCGACATCCGTTTCCCGATCAGTTTGTTGAACAGGGTGGACTTTCCCACATTCGGACGGCCGACAACCGCCACCACACTCTCTGCCATACTGTACTCCTTTACTCGCTGTCTTCCGAAGGATCTGCCGAAGCCCGCCCGTTCGGTTCACTAATTCCCAAAAAGGTTTCTACTGCGGCATACCCGTCATTTTCTACCGTTACTACCCGAACTCCAAGGCTTTCCTCCACCTGGGTAACGCTCACATCATCCAAAAACAGATCGTTTTCATACCGCAGCATATTCCGCGGAATCAGAAGGGTGTCCCCCAGTTCTTTTCCGCTTAGCTGACGGATCAGGTCCCCGCCCGTCACCAGGCCGGACACCGTAATTTTTTCACCGAAGAAATCGTTTCGAATGGCATAGACCGTACCGGAAAGTTCGGGAAATTTTTCCCGGGTTTTTTCGAGAACCTCCCGCAGCAGAGGTTCAGCCAGCACCCCGGTTGCCACCGAAAAACGGGTGGTACGCAAACACGATTCGCAATCACGAATGGCCCGCATGGCATCGGCTTTAAAGAGGGTCCACATACCGACCCCGTTGTCCAGCTGATCAAAGTCCCCGTAAAATTCCTCCGACGGCATCGGGCAGCCGGCGCAAAGGTAGAATTCGTCCGCGGCGTACATCCGGCGTTCCCCGTATTTTTTCAGGCATTTTTCGCCGAATTCATCGAAAATTTTCAATACCGCCCGGGCGGAATCCCGATCAAAGGATTTCAGCGGTGCCAGCCCCTCCCGGTACTTGGTAAGCCCGACCGGAACAGCCGCGACGCAGGTCACCCATTCGTATTCCGATAAATCCGAAAGGGTTCGCCGCAGTTCTTCCCCATCATTATACCCGGGGCAAAGTACCAACTGGCAGTTCATGCGGATTTTGGCATCGTTGAAGCGCCCAAGAATTTCCAAAGCCTGCCCGGCAAAGCGGTTCTTCATCATTTTGCAGCGCAGTTCCGGGTTGGTGGTATGAACCGATATATTCATCGGACTGATATGCATTTTGATAATCCGGGAGATCTCATGTTCGCTCAAATTCGTCAGGGTAATATAATTCCCAAACAAAAAGGATAGCCGGGAATCGTCATCCTTAAAATAGAGGGTTTCCCGCATTCCTTTGGGCATCTGATCGATAAAGCAGAAAATGCAGCCGTTTTTACAGGAATGCTGACGGTCCATCAGATAATCCTCAAATTCCAGGCCGAGGTCCTCATATTCCCCTTTTCGGATCTTGACGGTACGGACTTTTCCGTCGATGCTCTCGATTTCCAGTTTCAGCCGGCGCTCGTCCTGATAAAACCGATAATCCAAAACATCCAGAATATCCTGACCGTTGATAGTCAGAATTTTTTCGCCGCTCCGGATTCCGCCTTTTTGAGCCGCGGAGCCGGGATCCACTTCTTTGACAGTAACAGCCAAGCAAACTTCCTCCCGCAGAAAAAAATAAGGGCAGAAGGCGATTTTCCCACCCCTGCCCTTTTGTGTAAATGATTACTCGCTGACTTTGACAACTTCACGGTCGCCGTAGTAACCGCAAGCGGTGCAAAGACGGTGCGGTCTTTTATATTCGCCGCATTTCGGGCATTTCACCAGAGCCGGAGCCGTAATCTTCCAGACATTGTTGCGTCTTTTATCGCGTCTTGCTTTCGAGGTTTTTCTCTTCGGTACTGCCATTTCAGAGCATCTCCTTCGTTATTCATTATCTTGACCGGAATCCCGGTTGTTTTCTTTTAACAGGTCGGCCAAAGCCGAAAGGCGCGGATCGATTTCCTTTGCGGAACATCCGCAGTCCCCGCTGTTCAGGTTTTTACCGCATTTCACGCAAATTCCCTTGCAATCCGGGCGGCAAAGGTGCTTCATCGGAAGAGAAAGCAGCACTTCATCGCGAACCAGTTCGGAAAGATCCAAACGATAATTCGGAACCGGTAAAATACTGTCGCTGTCCTCCCCTTCGATTTCGGGAGCCAAGGACTTTTCAAGCGTCACGGTGTATTCGGTGTCGGTTGGTAGTCCACACCGGTCACAGGGAGCTGAAAAGACAACCACCATACTGAGCTGCAGGGTTATTAACCCGCCTTTGTTGAAAATGCATCCGGTAATCCGAATCGGGGTTTTGAGCGGATATCTCCCCATGTAATCTACCTCATGCATATCCAACTGCGACGAAATCGGAAGTGTGTAATTCTCGGTCGCGAAAACCTTTTTCAAATCCAGAATCACAGAATTCCCCCTATCGTCACCAAGGTATTATACCCGAAGGACACCCTTTTGTCAAGAGTTTGGCAGCCAACTTTTCAAAATTCTCCCGGCCTTTTTTCTCTTTTTCACCGGCAACCCGAAAAGAGCGAAAAAATAGCCGTCATTTTTTGATAAAATCGCCCCGGGGCCTTGACTTCCCCAAAACCAATGTGGGTATTCCCTCGGGGCAGCCGTTGTCACGGTTCTGTTTTTATCTGCCATCATCCTGTTTGCCCGTTTTGAAAAGAAGCGCAAATCAGCCGAAGTGCTGTATCTGGAAATCGACGATGCCTATCGGGTCAACGCCGTTCTTGATCAGTTGAAGTCCGTCATTCCCGAATCCTTTCCCTATCAGATTTTTTCGCCCAAAAGCGGGAAAAAGTAGAACCGGCCGATCCGCAGATTCCGGGTGCCATCCGCCAAACCGTTGATGCCGTGTGTTTCGGAATTCATCCCTGAAAAAATCCCGGTTCCGTCATGAAAACTCCTTGAAAAAAGCCGGAAAAGTGGTATAATGAGAAAAAGACTTTACGAGGGGGCTATTTTATGAAAACATTGGGACTGCAGCTTTATACCATCCGTGATTTTCTCAAAGACGAGGATTTCATGGATTTATCGCTGAAAAAAATTCACGATATGGGCATTACCGAGGCTCAGACCGCCGGTATTCCTCCGATGGGCTGGGAAAAATTCGCCGATCTGTGCAAAAAGAACGACATTCAGATTGTGGGCACCCATTATTCCTGGGAAGCCATTTGCAACCGTTTTGAAGAAACCGTTGCGGTTCACCGGATGCTCGGCACCACCAACATCGGCATCGGCGGCATGGTTCCCTGGGGGACTACCGATCCGACGGTTGTAAAGGAATTCATCCGCAATTTCAATGAACTGGCCCGCCGGTATGCTGCGGAAGGGTTTAAACTGACCTATCACAATCACAATTTCGAATTCGTCCGGGTTGACGGAACCAAAACCATTATGGATCTTCTTTATGAAAATCTCGACCCCGAAAACACTTCGTTTGTGCTGGATACCTGTTGGGTAGCCGCCGGGTGCGGAGATGTCCGCGAATGGATTGAAAAGTTGGCCGGCCGGATTGATAT
>CAKSNI010000120.1 GCA_934476025.1 uncultured Eubacteriales bacterium
GCATAGTCCCGATTTTCGGACATAGTATGAGGTAGAATGACTGCAAAGATCAGGCAGAAAATCTACCGGAAGGGAAAAAGAACTTTTTTCGACCGGAAAAATCAAAAAAGGCTTGACAAATTGAGAACATTTGTTTATAATAAAGGCAGAAAAGAACAAATGTTCTTTTTGGGAGGAAACAAAAATGTCGATGGTATGGATCAGTATTTTAGAAGTGGCGGCCGTTGCGGCGGTTGTGGTGGCTTTGTTTTGCGAAGAACGCATTGCCCGGTTGGAAGAACGGCTTTTTGCCGCCATTCGCCGCCGTCGTTTAAAAATGAGAAAAGGCGAAAAGAAGGTTGCCAAGGCCTCCTGATTCGGCCGGTTAATGGCGGAATCGGGGCCGGTATCGGTTCTATTTGCGGCGTTTTGGTTCGTCGGCCCGGTTTTTGAATACCGGTGCGATTTTGCTTTGAAACAATCCGCCGGTCGGGGCGATTTCCTTTTTGAAAGACAGAGGGGAAGGGGGGCTCGGCGGGTATGGGCTTTGGCCCGGCATGGGCGGATATCGGCACGCCTTTTTCATTTTGAATAAAACCGGGGCTTGTTGCGCCTGCGCCTCGGCAGATCTCCGCATCTCCGCTTTTTGGGGGTGCGGATTTTTCTTTTCAAACCGCTCGGCGGTATGAAAAGAAAGGCGGAAAAGGCGGCTTTGGGTGTGGCGGAAGCATAGCCGACGCCCGGTTCATCATAAGTACAACGGGCGGCTTTTGCGTCTTTTGGGGGCCGAAGTGTGGGGTCGGCGACGGCACAACGCGCAGAAGCGCGGCCCGGTGTGCCGCGCTTACCGTAAGCGGCAAAGCGGTCTTTCGGTGATTTTGGCGAAAAGCAGGGTTTTTAAGCGTCCAAAGAACAGGGCTTTTTGAACCGGAGGTCGGCCGAAAGGGCCGCACGAAAAGTTTTCGGTGGAAAAACAAGGAATATTTTGACTTTCCGGCCCAAAAACGATATAATGTAGAAAACCGCCGAAAAACGGAAAGGAGCCGACGGATGAGCCGATTTCATCGCGTGAAAAATTGCTTGCCGGCCGTTTTGTTGTCGCTTCTTTTTCATCTTGGCGGAGCCATCCCGGCCGGAGTGCTTCTGTGGGCGCATTTCCGGTTTGGTCTTTCCGTATTCTGGGGCCTGGCGGCTGCCGGAATCTGGGTGGCATGGGTGGCGATCCAAACGGTTTTGTTTTCGGCACTGGCCGGTCATTCTGAAGGACAGCCGGATATAAGGCCGAACCGAAATCCGTATTCCCACGGGAAATCAATGTCATTGCCCGGCGAAAAGCCGGAGAATCACCAAAGGAGATAGTGATATGGGACTTATTAAAGCAGGCATCGGGGCACTCGGAGGAACACTGGCAGATCAGTGGAAGGAATTCTTCTACTGCGAATCCCTGCCCAAAGAGGTACTGGTCACCAAGGGGCAAAAACGGATTACCGGCCGTTCTTCGAACACCAAAGGAAATGACAATATCATTACGAACGGTTCCGGCATCGCCGTAGCCGACGGACAATGCATGATTATTGTGGAACAGGGCAAGGTGGTAGAGGTTTGCGCCGAACCCGGGGAATTCACCTATGACAGTTCCACCGAACCGTCTATTTTTTCGGGTAAATTGGGTGAGGGCATCAAGGAAACCTTCAAAACCATCGGAAAACGGTTTACCTACGGTGGCGATCCGGCCAAGGATCAACGGGTTTATTATTTCAACTTAAAAGAACTGGTCGATAACAAATTCGGTACGCCGAACCCCATTCCTTTCCGGGTGGTGGATCGGAAAATCGGGCTGGATGTGGATGTGTCGGTCCGTTGCTCGGGGGTATACTCCTATAAAATTGCCGATCCGCTGCTGTTCTACACCAATGTGTGCGGCAATGTGGAACAGGAATACACCCGTGACGAATTGGACAGCCAGCTGAAAACCGAATTCATCAGTGCGCTGCAGCCGGCCTTCGGAAAACTTTCCGATCTGGAAATGCGGCCGAATCAGATAGTCAGCCACAATACGGAACTGGAAGAAGCCATGAACACGGCGCTTTCCGCCAAGTGGGGAGAACTCAGAGGGCTGAAGGTTGTGAGCATTGCTCTCGGTTCGGTAACGCTGCCGGATGAAGACGCGGAAATGATCAAACAGGCTCAGCGCACCGCCATCATGCGGGATCCGACCATGGCGGCGGCAACGCTGGTTGGCGCTCAGGCCGATGCAATGAAATCGGCGGCTTCCAACGAAGCCGGTGCCATGACCGGTTTTATGGGCATGGGAATGGCCATGAATGCCGGCGGGGGGATGAATGCACAGAATCTGTACGCGATGGGCCGGCAGGCCGCGCCGGCTCAACCGGCCGCTCAACCGGCCGCACCGACTGCTGAAAGCTGGAAATGCGCCTGCGGCGCAACGGCTACCGGAAAATTCTGCCCGGAATGCGGCGCGAAAAAGCCGGAAGCAACGGAATGGACCTGCTCCTGCGGGCAGGTGAATCACGGAAAGTTCTGCCAGAATTGCGGAGCCAAAAAACCGGAAAATGCCTGCTGTCCGCACTGCGGCGCACCGGCACCCGATCCGGCTCATCCGCCGAAGTTCTGCCCGGAATGCGGCAAACCGTTTGCCTGAAAAATAGTTTGATACCGGGCGGTAAAAATCATTTTACCGCCCGGTTGTCGGTTCAATCTGTGCCGAAAGTCCGGCCAAACCGGGCGGAAAGGGTTTTTATGCAAACTTTACAGGAATATAAATGTCCCTGTTGCGGCGGGGCCATTTCGTTTGACAGCGCTTCCCAAAAGATGAAATGTCCGTATTGCGATACGGAATTTGATGTGGAAACACTGCGGGATTACGATAAGGAATTGCAGTCCGATCGGAAGGAAGAAATGTCCTGGGATACCGCCGGCGGCACCTCCTGGCAGGAAGGCGAGGCCGACGGGCTTCGGGTTTATGTTTGCCAGTCCTGCGGCGGAGAAATTGTCGGGGATGAAAACACGGCGGCGACCAGTTGTCCCTTCTGCGGCAACCCGGTGGTGATGGTGGGGCAGCTTTCCGGGAATCTTAAACCGGATTATATCATTCCCTTCCAGCTGGATAAAAAGGCAGCCAAAGAGGCGCTGCTGAAACATTACAGCGGAAAACGGCTGTTGCCGAAGGCTTTTAAGGATCAGAATCATATTGATGAAATCAAGGGGGTATATATTCCCTTTTGGCTGTTTGATGCCGATGTGGATGCCAATATCCGGTATAAAGCCACCAAAGTCCGGACATGGAGCGACAGCGATTACGATTATACCGAAACCCGCTATTATTCGGTTACCCGGGGCGGGAAAATCGCCTTTCAGCGGGTACCGGTGGACGGGTCCTCCAAAATGCCGGATGATTTAATGGAATCGGTGGAACCCTTTGATTTTCGGCAGGCAACCGATTTCCAAACGGCTTATCTGGCCGGATATCTGGCCGATAAATACGATGTGGATGCCGACCAGAGCATAGAGAGGGCCAATGAACGCATCAAAAAAAGCACCGAAGAGGCCTTTTTGAAAACGGTGGAAGGATATTCCACGGTGGTTCCCGAAGAAACCGGCATTTCTTTGTTAAACGGAAAGGCGCACTATGCCCTTTACCCGGTTTGGATGCTCAATACCTCCTGGAACGGGAGTTCGTACATTTTTGCCATGAACGGGCAAACCGGAAAAATGGTCGGGAACCTTCCGCTGGATAAATCGGCCTACCGGAAGTGGCTGTTCGGCCTGACCGGAATCATCGGGGCGGCGCTCTTTTTGCTGTCGACCCTGTACTGGTTGATTTAAGGGGGGGAAGTCATGAAAATCATGCAAAAAATCGGGTCGTTTTTCTTGGCGGTTCTTCTTTGTTTGTGCGTCTGTATTCCGGCTGCCGCCGAAGGAGATTTGCCCCGACTCTGGGATGAGGACGGGTTGCTCAGCGAAACGCAGCAGCAGGAGGTTCTTGCGCTGCTGGATGAAATCAGTGAGCGTCAGCAGGCAGACTTTGTGGTGGTAACGGCGATTACCTTGGGCGGAAAATCCCCCATGGAGTATGCCGATGATTTTTACGACGAACATCACTATGCCGATGACGGGGTTCTTCTGCTGATCTGCATGGAGGATCGGGACTGGTGGATTTCGACCAAAGGGTTCGGAATTACCGCTCTGACCGACCGGAGGATTGATCAGATTTCCGATGCGTTTCTGCCGGATCTTTCCAACGGAGATTATGCGTCGGCGTTTGAAACCTTTGCCCAAAAAAGCGATGCGTATTTTACCCGGGCAAAAAATGCCGGCACCGCCGAATATGACGAAACCGATTCCGGTTCGCGGGGTGCTTTTCAGCTGATTCGGCGAATTCTGATCTGTTTCGGGATTGGATTTGTGATTGCTCTGATTGTCACCGGCGTTATGCGCGGAAAACTCAAATCGGTGCGTTTTCAGCCCAAAGCCGATGAT
>CAKSNI010000121.1 GCA_934476025.1 uncultured Eubacteriales bacterium
GTATTACCGGTTTCTTTCCGATCTGCGCCGCAGCGGAATTGTTCGAATTTCTTCGGCTGAACTTTCCCGCCGTACCGGCCTGACAGCCAGCCAGATTCGGCAGGATCTCAACTGTTTCGGCGGTTTCGGCCAGCAGGGATACGGCTACCATGTAGAGGATCTGCGCGAACAAATCGGAAAAATTTTGGGGATCGACCGTTCTCTTCCGCTCATTGTCATCGGCATCGGCAACCTGGGCCGGGCCATCTCCTGTCAGATCGATTTTCCGTCCAAGGGGTATGATCTGGTCGGCCTTTTTGACCGAAAGCCCTCCCTGATCGGGCAAACCGTTCACGGGCTGCCGATTCGGGATATCGCCACACTGGATGATTTCTGCAAAGAACAGCGGCCTCAGGCGGCGGTGCTTTGCATTCCGAAGGAATCTGCCGAAGAACTTGCCTATAAACTGGTAAAGCTCGGCATTCGCGGATTTTTAAACTTCAGCCATTACGATTTAAGCCTTTCCTATGAAGGAATCGCCGTGGAAAACATTCATTTTGGTGACAACCTGATGGTTCTCTCCTACCGATTGCATAATCCGGATCAAACCTGACAAACTAACCGCGGTGATGAAAAATGATCGTGGTTTTAATCCGAACCGTTGTTCTTTATGCCGTTGTAACGATAGCCATCCGACTGATGGGCAAACGGCAAATCGGAGATATGCAGCCCAACGAACTGGTCATTACACTGCTGATCTCCGAAATCGCGGCCATCCCGTTGCAGGATTCTTCACAGCCTCTCTGGAACGGAATTGCCGCTATTTTCATGTTGGTCATTCTGGAAATCTGCCTTTCGGTTCTGGCGCTCAAATCCTTTCGCATCCGCAAATGGATGAGCGGTACTTCGGTGGTCTTGATTCAAAACGGCATTCTGGACCAGCAGGCCCTGCGCAAAGTCCGCATGACGGTTCTGGATCTGATCGAGCTGCTCCGCGGAGAGCAGATTTTTGAAATTTCCGACATTGCTTTTGCGGTTCTGGAGGTCAACGGAAGCCTGAGCGTTGTAAAAAAGAACGATGCCCGGGAAATCGAAATCCGGGATCTGAAGGATCCCAAAAGCCGGGAAATTCCGGCCGGTCTGCCGCTCCCGGTCATCAGCGACGGAAAAGCCGTCCGGGATTCTCTGAGCGCTCTCGGAGTTTCCGAAAAACAGCTGCGGGCCAAGGTGGCCCCGAAACAGATTTCCGATATTTTTCTAATGACACTGGACGGTTTCGGAAATCAAACCGTCATCGAAAAGGAGGCCGCTGCATGAAGCGCCTTCTTATTGCCGGAGTTCTATTGGGAATTTTGCTGCTTACGGGGGGCTTTTCCCAAAAAGCCGTCCGGGCCGGTGCCCAAGAGCTCACCGAGTGCCACGCCCGACTGCTGGAAAGCCGAAGCGCGGAGGATGCTCTCCGGCTGCGGCAGGCCTACGAAAAGCACCAAACCGTTTTTTCAGCCTTTTGCGACCGAAATCTGACCGAAAACATCGGGGAAACCATTGAAATACTCATTGCTGTCTGTCAAACCAACGAAAAAACCGGCTTCGTTCCGGCGGCTGCCGAACTTTCTTTTGATTTGGCCGCCCTTTCCCGCTCCGGACATCTGACACCCGACAGCTTTTTATAACCGCCCTAAACGAAGCAAAAAAGGAGCGCCGCAAAAAAATTGCGGTGCTCCTTTTTTTAAGGTTATTCAATGCTTTTTGCCCATTGGCGATTCAGATATACGGCAAAATTTCCCGAATGTTGATTTCCCGTACATTTTTGCCGGTACGAACCGTATAGGCCGCAGCGGTTCCGGCCGCCTGCCCCATCGCGGCGCAGTCGCCGGTCACCCGATAGGAAGCCATGGCTTCGTGTGTTCCCGAAATGGTTCTGCCGGCCACCAGAAGCCCTTCCACCCCCTTGGGGATCAGGCAGCGAAAGGGTATCTCGTACGACCCAACCGGCTGACAGCTCTGCCCGTTTTCCCCCGGACAATGAACATCCATATTAAAGCGAGGAGCGGTGAACCCGTCCTCAAATTTGCGTCCCCGGATCAAGTCCTGTGCCGTCAGGGTGTATTCTCCCAAAATCCGACGGCTTTCCCGGATTCCGAGAACCGGAGCCGAGCCGATCAATTCCAGATTTTTCAGTTCCTCGTCATTTTCCCGGATCAGCCGCATCAATTCCGCCATTTGCCGACGGCCTTCCACACAGGCCGCACTGACCTGTTTGGCATCCAGCGGATCCACGCCCCTCATGTGGGTATACTGAATCACGGCGTAATGGGAATCCGGAGCCGGAATCAGATAAGGAACCGTGAACGGCATGGTGATTTTTTCTTTTTCAAAATAGGGCGCAACCCGTTTATAAAACATTTCCCCTTCCCGCAGCGACTCCGGGAGATTCGAAACCAGAAAAATCAGGGTCATTGCCTGAACCTCTCCGGAATCGCCCCCAACCAAAACCGTTGCTCCGGCATCGGCGGCCGGGCGGGCATCTCCGCTGCAGTCAATCAGCATTTTGCAAAGATAGGCTCCGCATCCGGAAATATTCTCGGCAATGATTCCCGCTACCCGGTTTTCCCCCCGGATAATATCGGAATATTGCGTATTCAGCAAAACCTCCACCCCGGCTTTCCGGCACATTTCGTCCAGCAAAAGTTTCATTTCCTCATACTGAAAACTCTTGCCCCAAAAACCGCCCCAGGCCTTTCGTTTTTTCAGGGAATCCACAATTTCCCGAAGAATGCCGCCCTTGTTTTCACTGTCAAAAAGCGGGTTCATGAAGCCAACCGTCCACATTCCCCCCAAACAGTCAAAGCGTTCGATCAACAGGGTTTTGGCCCCGCCTCTGGCCGCCGCTACGGCAGCCGGAACCCCGGAGGGCCCTCCGCCGACAACAATGACATCGTATTCTCCGACAACCGGTACCTCCCGCATTTGCGTTACCGTTTTCATCCGCGCGTTCTCCCGTTATTTTTCAGTCTGATTTTTTCTTTTTGCCGGGCAGATAGTTTTCCGCGTAGTAAAGAACCCAATCCTGATCATTGGCAAAATCATCATAGAACCGCCCTTTGCGGCAATAATCCGGACGGTGAGGGCGAACTGCTGTCGGATCGGAAGAATACTCTGTCACCCTGTCGGGATACAGATATCCGCAGGATCCGAAACCGGTTTCGTCGTACACGCAGCATCCCCCGAGAAGAATTTCCCGGACCAGGTGCCGGTGGTGGTTTCCGGAAAACACCCGGTCATAGAAGAACCAGAATTCGGCCGTGTTGGCGCTGAGCCATTGCGGAAATGTATCCCCGTAAAGGTGCGAACCGCCGAACCAGTACAAATCCCAATATCGAACGGCCATTCCGTAACAGTGATAATCCGGCTGAAAGGCATAGAAATTTTCTACAATCGAAGCAATTTCCTCCACCGGATCCAGATACTTTCGGTTTCCGGTCAAAAGATATGCATTCAGCAGAATAATTCCCATCATGCTCATCATGCCGTTGGCACAGCTGACTTCAGAAGACTCCGAACGGGTTCTTCTGTTTAAAATCGAATCAGCGTGTTTCAAATAACCGGTTTGCACCGCTTCTGCTCTCTTTGGATCCACCTTCCAAAGTTCCGGCAAAAGCCGATCAATTTCCACATGGCTTTCCATCGTTTCGCCGCCAATTTTGTAATAAGAATCATAACATCCGCTGCCGTGAACAGTGCCGATTTTTCTCCCGTGCAGCGGTAATACTCATAGTAAAAGGTTGAAACCCAAGGGAAATTATAAAGACGGACCCCGGAATCGGCAATTCCGTTTTTCACCTCTCCGGTTTTTGTATTGACAATTTCCCGTTCCAAAAACGCCCGGTACAGCCGCAGCGATTCCAGGAAATTCCGATTTGCGGAATGCTGAGCAGCCAGAGCGACGACCACCCCCATCGCCAGCCTTTCCCGGGCAGCATTGCGATCCGGAAAATCCGATTCACATACCAGGCCCCCTCTTTCCCTGTCATAAATCAGATATGCCCCGTATCGTGGGTCAGACGGTTCCAGAAGATATTGCTGCTTTCGACAAATAAACTCGGCCCGTTTCTGCAAAAGGACTTCAAAATCCGGAAGCGCCTGAATATCCAGATGGGTTTCCTTTCCGTTGGCGTGGATGTAAAAATGGTACTGGCCGGGAAGCTGCGGGCGGAAAGAACAAAGAGCCTTTTTTGAAAACAATTTCGTTTTCATTGTTTCTCCGTTGCAGAAGACGGCCGGATCCGAAAGCGGTTTTGTGTCCCGGAGAGTGATTTTGGTTGTTTCACCGGGCAAAAGTGAATACCGGTTTGAAAAAGCGGTAAAACCGGCTTTTTCCGGCCTTTGGTCAGAAAAACGATAGCTCAGTCGAAAAACTGCCGTTTGACCCGGTTGTAACT
>CAKSNI010000122.1 GCA_934476025.1 uncultured Eubacteriales bacterium
CTCATCCATTTCAAAATGCCTTATAGGCAGTTTCTGTTCGTCAGACCGGGGTTTTGCCCGCAGGGGCCCTTTCAAGTTCTCTTATCCGACTTCTTTCAGACTCCGCCTCACGACGGACGCCCTTGTCTTCGGCTAACAGTTCCTACTGAAAGGCCTGTAGTGGACTTTCACCCCCAAGTTATGACGCGTGCCGGGCACACAAGACCGAACGGCCGGAAAACCTGTTGGTTTTCCGGCCGTTCTTTGTGTTTTTTCGTTCGGCAGTGCTTACGGCTGGGCGGAATTCGCGTTTTGGGCGTTTTCCAGAACGCTTTGATAGGATTCACCGACCAGCATATGCCGCAGCATCACGAGGTCCAGCACATCCACCCTTCCGTCGCGGTTCAAATCGGCGCTGTCGGGAAAATCGTTTTCTTCCTTGAGCAAAACCTGCTTGATTCGGGTGATATCATTGATCCCGATGATTCCGTCAAAGTCGGCGTCGCCAAACCGGGCCGTTCCCCAGTAAACGGCCGCCGAATCGGCCACTTCATACCAGTTTTTCGCCCCACTCTGCTGAACCTTCTGCCCGGTGCGGATGGCGAAGGTCGGCGCGTCGGTTTCCAACGCATACTGACTGCTGATGAAGAAACGCCCCTGTGTGGCATCCTTCGGGGTCAGTACGGCGGTTTCCCCAATGGTTCCCTCCTGCCAGCCGGCATTGAGGGAATGTTCATACTTATCATAGTATTTGACATACCCTTTTCCGCTTTCCAACGGGGTAAAGGTGAAATCATCAAAACGAACCGCGCACTGTTTGTTATTGACCATAACATACGGGAACATACTCAAATACCGGGTTCCGGAATTTCCGAAATCGGTTGTCAGGTACACTTCCGCTTTTTGCCAAACCCCGATTTCGGCATCCGCGGGAATCACCACGGCCGCGTCCTCATACAGGGTGATGGACGAAAGGGAAGCGTAAACAGATTCCGAGGTGGTGGCAAAAATGACCCGTAAATCGGTTTCCAAAACATCCGGGCAATACCAGAAGGTTACCTTGTAGGCCGTTTTGTCGGTCGGGCCTTTCAGCAGGGCCATCCGGTACAGCGGTTTGTTGTTGCCGCCGCCCTCCCGGGTGGTATCCAGCCGAAGGGAATTTCCGCCGTTTCGGCCTTCGGCCAAAGCGTACCTCTGGGTGCGGACAAAGTATTCGTATTGCCCGCCGAATGATGTGTAATCAAAATCAGAGGCCGTTTGGGTGAGCGGATAGGGGAAGTTTTCGAACCCGACGGTGTTTTCCAGCCATTTGGCATAATAGGTCCGGTCGGCTTCGAAAGCCGTCACCGCTTCTCCGGAAAAATCATCCGTTTCATACCATCCGCCGAATTCGGCATTGGTTTTATAAAGCGTCGGCGCCGTCAGTTCCTGCCCGTCATCGGCATACACCGTCTGGCTGTCGGCCGCTGTTCCCTGAAAAGCCTCTCCCCGGGTAAGGCTGCCGCCGTTCGGTACAAAGACCGTTTTGGGACGGGCCACCCAGCCGGCATAAACCCTGTCATAGCTGCCGCCGGTCATGGCTTTTTTGGCAAATGCCTGCGTTCCCGCTTTATCGGTATACCATCCGCCCAGGCGATATCCGGTGACTTCCGAAAGCGTTACCGATTCAATCGGTCGGGATTCATATCCGATCTGAATCACCGGATCATCCTTCACCACCGGCGTCGCTCCGGTCCGCGGATAAAACACCGCCGCGCTCAGCGAAGCCGGCAGGGTTTCCACACGAACTTCGTCAATCAGAATTTCATTGCCTTTTTCATTGCCGTAGCGCGCAATCAGGTACAGATAGCTGTTGGTCATTGTCCGGGTTCCGACATCCACAAAGATCTGCCCGGTCCGGGTTTCGCCGGTCGGTTCCTCTTCGGGAATAGCGAAGCCCTGATAAGAAAGTTCCAACGGATGGGTCCACCGTCCGTCGGCCCCGGCCAGAAGCGGTTGAATCTGGACGCTGCCGTTTTTCGAGAGAACCTTGTAAGAAACGGTAATCAGATACCTTCCACCGGTTTTCAGCGAACAAATATCCGTGCCTTCGGCAACCGCAAAATACGCGTTGCTGCCGTTGGTCACCCGCAGAAATCCGTTGCTGGTTTCATCACTTTCCCAGGTGGTTTCAAGCAAATGATATTTTTCGGTATCCCCATAATTTCCTAAACCGTAAGTATCAAAAGAATACACGATTTCGCTCTTCGGAGTCCAGCAGGCATAAACCGTCGCCTGTTGCTCCCGGGCAAAAACGGTTTCGGTTACCCGGCCCTTGCCGAGGTTTTGATCTTTGTTGCCGCCGGCGTTGGAACGGAAGAATCCGGTTATGCGATAGCCGTCACGCTGCGGCACCTCGCCGGTCAAATAGGGAATCGGTTCGCCGGAATGGCCGACGCAGACAACCGGGTCGCTGCCATCCTGAAGGTCCACCGTGACCATTCCCATATCAGCGGTCATCCGGGTCACCGTTACCTCTTCCACATCCATTTCATAGGCGGCAGAACCGGTAATCGAAAAATACAGCCCGGCAGCATTGGGATGCTTTGCGTTGGAGGATGAAACCAGGAAGGCTACCTCCCGGCTTTCCCCGATTTTCAGCGAAGCGTTCGGAACCTTCACCATGGTATAAGGATTCGTCTGATTTCCCCACCGATTGTTGGGGGATGCCAGAATATACCCGAACGACAGATTGGCTTTCTCCACGGAATGTACGGTATACCGAAGGCGAACCAGATAATCGGAAGTTCCGTCTAAGGTGCAGGTTTTTTCGCCGTTGGCTACGGCCGCGTAAACCCCGCCGGCGGAACTGATGCTGATTTTCCCGTTTTCGGGGTCGGGCGTAACCGCCCCGGCACTGTAATGGAATGCACCATTTCCTTCGTTCGCCGCCGTGAACCGATAGGAGGTGAAATCATAGGTTTCCTCGGTGGATTCCTCCTTCTCTTCGAAACGTGAATAAACCGTTTGCGAAGTTTTCCCGAATCGGGTGGCGGTGAATTTGTCGGTATAGTCTTCGGTTTCATAAAAGCCCATAAACCACTTTTGATCGGTATCCGCAAGGTCGGGCGGCGCTTCAAAGGCCTGCCCGGCCTGGCCGGAAAGGGTTTCATAAACCGAACCGGTGTCGGTGTTCTGATAGGTAATGCTGACCGGCGCGTCCCAAACGCCGAGCGCCACCGCCGGAGTTTGAGCCGCCGCCAGAGAAACCACCGTGGCTTCCCCGTAAACAAATCCGAGGAAGGTATGATCTTCCTGTGCGGCCTTTTCCTTCAGGACAGCTGTTTCCGGCAGGGCTACCGACTCGGAAATCGTCGCGGTTTTCACAAAAAGAGTATCGGAATAGAAGTCCCGGGCCAGCACTACCCCGGTTTCCGCCCCCAGTTTGGTTATGCGAACATCGTCAATCTGCACCTTGGTTCCACTTAAAAAAGACATACTGAGGCCCAGCTGATTGTTTTTATCCTCCGGCAGCGTTCCGGTCGTCACATAGCAGGCCAGTTCATGCCATTCCTCGCCCACCGGATAGGTATAGCTGCCGGTTGAGTCGGTCAGGGTATATTCGTTTTCTTCATAACCGCCGGAATAAATCCGCATCAGGTTTGCCCGGGCGGAACTCAGCGGATTGCCGTCACTGCCCTTACGCATCCCGTAACCGATGGCGGCCGTAGCGGTCCGGTCGGATTCCGTAGCAGTCAGGCAGAACTGCGGATTGGAAAGCACCCGGATTTTCAGGGTAATCAGATACCGGCTGTTGGATTCCAGGGTATAGGCCCCGTCGGCATTGTTCAGCCGGGCCGAAGAATTGGATTCCCAACGGGCTGATGCCGTGTAGGCGTTTTGTAAAACGGTATTTCCCCCGTCCTGAACGGTTTTGACATTCCAACCGACAGTGGCCAGCCCGTCATCGGTTGCTGTTTCGGTGTAACTTCCCGATTCAAAATCGAAAAGCACCGGGGAGTCCTCTGCCGCTTCGGCCGCCCAAACCGTTCCTGCCGGAAGGCCGCTTGCCAGCAGCACCGCCACCGCACAAAGCAGGCTCAGCCAAGCGGAGACTTTTTTCTGCATCCATCCGAATTTCATCATGCCTCTCTCCTTTTTGTCACATGATCCAAAAAACAGAAAAATAGTCGATTTTTTATAGAAATCTTTCCCTATTTTTTTCATTTTAACATAATATCCCGGAAAGATTCCATGGTGTATGGCGTTTTTTAATGGAACTCAGCGTGATTTTCGCCTTTTCGGATACGCTGCCGTAAGGTGCCGCCCGAAAAAGGAAAAGGCCAAAAGGGTGTTCCCCGGCTGCCGGCAGGCCGGTTTGCCGCACAAAAAAAGGAGCCCCTCCGCGCGCACCCGAAC
>CAKSNI010000123.1 GCA_934476025.1 uncultured Eubacteriales bacterium
GCATCAGCATCTGGAATCCGCCAAACCAGGCCCCGATCATCCAATAATGCCGCAGCGACGGTTTTCGGACCGAAAGACCTTTGCAAACCGACACCGCAAAGGCATCCATCGCCAAACCGACCGCTATAAATAGGATTTTAATAAAATTCAATGCATTCACCGCCAAAAATATTTGTTTTTACAAAAAATGAATGATCCACGGTTATACCGCATCCGGCTCAAAAAGTCAACGGTTTCTCAATAAGTGCTCCGGTAAGTTGCCTTCTGATCCATCAGAGCGGTTTCTTTTTCATAGTTTTTAAATACCCGGTCCAAAAAAGCTCTGGAAAGCGGCATCCATTTGGCAAAATCGGGATCTCCGCCATTTTCATTGGTGAGAGAATCGGAGGTTGCCAACCCGTGGCATCCATTGGGAAAAATATGCAGTTCACAGGGAACCCGATGAGCGACCAGCGCTGACGCAAACTTCAGGCTGTCCTCTACCGGGACGGCGTTGTCCCGCCCGGTATGAGCCAAAAAGGTGATCGGGGTATCCTCCCTTACCGCCGTCATCAGATTGAATTTGCGGTAAAGGGTGTCATAATCGTTGTTTCCGACAATATAATGAGCAATTTTTCCGTGGTCAAATGACGGCCAGGAAGAGGAAATCACCGGGTACAGCAGCACCATCGCATTCGGGCGAACCTCTTCAGCCCGGCACCCGCTCTTTTCAAGAATTTCCGGATCGTTCCAATATACCCCGAGCGAAGCGGCCAAATGCCCGCCGGCCGAAAAGCCGCAAACGGCAATCCGATCGCTGCGAACGCCCCATTCTTCGGCGTTTTCACGGATCAGTTTCATGGTTTTACACAGATCGGTCAACGGCTGCGGAAATTCCGCATTGTTGCCTACCGAATACCGAAGAACAAAGGTCTGGTAGCCGGCAGCGCTGTAATACATGGCAATCGGGTCCGCTTCCCGGGCAGAACACCCCTGATACCCTCCTCCCGGGCAAACCACAACAGCCGGCCGGGCTGCCTGGTAGGGCATTTCTCCGTGCTTTTCATACAAATACGCCTGCTGGGTGACATGGCGTTCGTCGTTGAGACCTATTTTTTTCATAATCATGACTGTTTCCTCCTAAAACAAACCGCGATCTCTGAGAATTTTGCATTTTAAGAGCGCGGCTTGTGTTTTTGAATCCTTGATTTCGCCGGAAAGCACCTTCTCAACTGCCGTTTCCAGCGGCATCTTTACCACCTGCAGAAACTCATCCTCATCCGGATCGGTTTCGCCAAAGGAAAGATCCTTGGCAGCATACATATAAATAATTTCTCCGCAATACCCCGGGGTCGGATACAATTGCCCGAGTTCCCGATAGGTTGCGGCCGTTGCTCCGGTTTCTTCCCGCAGTTCCCGTTTTCCGGTTTCAAAAGGATCTTCCCCCGGATCCCGCTTTCCGGCCGGAATCTCCAGTGTTTCTTCTCCGTAAGGATAGCGGAACTGACGAACCAGCAGTACCTCGCCCCGTTCGGTCAACGGAACCACTCCTACTCCGCCCGGATGTTCAATAACCTCCCGGGTGGCCGGCTTTCCGTTGGGGAGCAGAATTTCATCCCGGCGCAGCCGAATAATTCTGCCTGTGTACAGAATTTCCTGTTTTACCGGCGTTTCTTTCAGATTCATAAAACAAGCCTTCCTTTCATATCCATAAAAATATCATCATTTCAAAGGAGAAACGAAATCATGGAATCAATATTTGATTTTTCCTATTCCGCCTTCCGGGATCGCCTGTCCCGATTCCGGCAGTTCTACCCGGAACATCCCGTGGAAATCATCGGGAAATCCTGCGGCGGGCGGGAAATTCCGGCCGTAACCATCGGAACCGGAAACGAAGCGGTTCTGTTTACCGGTGCCTTTCACGGAAGCGAAGTCATTTCCGGGGAAATTTTGGTCTGCTTTTTATTTGAAGCTGCCAAGGCTCTCGAACGGGACGACAGCCTGTGCGGCATCCGGATCCGAAAAGTTTTTGAAAGCCGACGCCTCTGCGTTGTTCCGCGGGTCAACCCAGATGGATGCGAAATTGCCTTGCACGGGCCCTGCGCGGCCCCCGAAAAAGCCGCCTGGCTCAAAAAAGTCTGTAAAGCGGATTGCAGCCGCTATAACGCCAACCTTCGGGGCGTGGACATCAACCACAATTTTCCGGCCGCCTGGCAGCAAACCCGAAACCGGGAGCGGGAAATCGGCATATTCGGACCGGGGCCAACCCGTTACGGCGGCCCGTTCCCGGAAAGTGAGCCGGAAACTGCCGCACTGATTTCGCTGTGCCGTACCATTGCCTTTCGCCACGCCCTGGCCTTTCACACTCAGGGACGGGTCATTTACCATACATTCCAAAATATCCGCCCCAAAAACGCCCGACAAATTGCGGAAATTCTGGCCGATTCCGCCGGATATCGGCTGGAGGAACCCGAACCGATTGCGGCCGGCGGCGGCTTCAAGGATTGGTTTTTGAGTGAATTCCGCCGGCCGGCCTTTACGGTGGAGGCCGGCCTCGGCGAAAATCCGCTGCCCTGTGATTCCTTGCCTTCGCTTTACCGGGAGGTCCGGAAACTAATGACACTGGCGCTGATGGTATAAGGCGCAAATTTCGGGAACAGTATACCACTCTTTTCCGGCAAATTCAAGGGGAATTTCCGGATTTCCCGGCCAATTTTTATGCTTTCTGCCGAACCTGCTTTACCGAACACCGCCATAAAGCGAAAAGAAAAAAAGCAATTGATTTCGGGGAGGTTTTTTGGTATAATGAAGGCAGACTTTGTAAAAGCAAGGTTGTTTCCTAATAAAATAGCAAGTGAGGTTTCTCAATTTATGTGTGGAATAGTCGGTTTTACCGGAAACGGCCAGGCCTCCAAAATTTTGTTGGACGGGCTGGAAAAATTGGAATACCGCGGGTATGACTCCGTCGGCATTGCTGTCATTCATGACGGCGCCTTTACGGTCAAAAAAACCCCGGAGCGTATTCAGAACTTAAAAGAGATGACTGGAAACGGCGATCTTGTCCCGGGAAACATCGGGATCGGGCATACCCGTTGGGCAACCCACGGTTCCCCCAGTCTGAAAAACGCCCATCCGCATCTGAGTCAGAACGGGTTGTTCGCCGTTGTTCATAACGGAATTATCGAAAACTACCTGGAACTGCGGAGAGAACTCAAGGCACTCGGATATCACTTTAAAAGCGAAACCGATTCCGAGGCCATTGCCCATCTCCTCGAGCACTATTATGAAGGAGATTTCCTCGAAGCGGTATCCAAAACCGTGCACCGTTTAAGCGGTTCCTATGCGCTGGGGATTTTGTGTGTCAAAGAGCCCGAAACCCTGATTGCCGTCCGCCATTCCGTTCCGCTTATCGTCGGCGTTTCCGAAGATGCCAATTATATCGCTTCGGGCGACCTCGCCGTTCTGACTCCGAATAAAGTGGATATTTACAACCGCAGCGGGCAGAAGGTGGAAAAGGAAGTCAGTACCGTCAACTGGGATATTTCTGCGGCGGAAAAGGGCGGTTACGACCATTTCATGATGAAGGAAATTCATGAGCAGCCCAAGGCCATCGAACAAACCGTAGAATGCCGCATCCGTAACGGAGAGGTGGTTTTCGACGAATTGGCCCTGACTGCCGGTCAACTCAAAAGTTTCCAAAAAATTGATATCGTTGCCTGCGGTTCCGCCTATCACGCCGGAGTGGTCGGGAAATATGTATTGGAAGAATTGCTTCGGCTTCCTGTTTATGTAGATATCGCCAGTGAATACCGTTACCGCAACCCGATTGTTGATTCCAAAACCCTGGTGATTGTGGTTTCACAAAGCGGTGAAACAGCCGACACCCTGGCCGCCCTGCGGGAGGCCAAACACAAAGGCGCCCATGTGCTTTCCATTGTCAATGTGGTTGGTTCTTCCATCGCCAAAGAAGCCGACGATGTTTTGTACACCTGGGCCGGGCCGGAAATTGCCGTAGCCACCACCAAGGGCTATTCCACCCAGCTTTCGGTGCTTTATCTGTTCGGTATCTGGGCCGCGGCCCGTTTGGGTACCCGGTCACAAAACGAACTGCATCAACTGTTGGCCGAACTGAGAACCATCCCCGAAAAAATCGAACAAATTCTCGAAAAGGAATCGGATCTTGCGGCCATGGCCAAAAAACTCGGTGATCCGGAATCCCTGTTCTTCATCGGCCGGAACATCGATTACGCAGTGGCACTGGAGGCTTCCCTGAAGCTCAAGGAGATTTCCTATATTCACTCCGAAGCCTATGCTGCCGGCGAACTCAAACAC
>CAKSNI010000124.1 GCA_934476025.1 uncultured Eubacteriales bacterium
GAAGAACATATTGACCAAACCGACTTTCCTCAAACACGGCACATTCAGGTCAATAGCTGCGGATCCGAACGGGTACTCAAGACCGACTATACGATTTTGCGCAGCAAAGGTCGAAAAGACTTTCACTTTTTATACCTACGCTCCGGCTGGCTTCACGGAGAAATTGATCACCTTCCCTTCCGTTTGGAAAAGGGGCAATGCATTGTTTTTCTCCCGGGGGTGCCGCAAATGTACACTTTTTCCAAAGAAGGTGATCCGGTTTCGCTGTATCTGCATTTTACCGGCGATGCCGCCGCTCAGGAAATGGAGTTTGTGCAGCAAAACGGCACCGGTATTTATACCATTTCAGAAACCACCGCTTTTGAAAATCTGATGCTGCGCCTGAACCGGGTTCACAATTTGCGCACACCTTTGTATATTCCTGAGGAAAACAGTTTGCTGCTGCAGCTCATTGCTCTGCTGGCTAAAGACAGTCTTCCCCCTTCTGATGCCGGTCGGGATGATATCTGGCGGGCTATGGAATACCTGCAGATTCATATGCAGGAAGAACTGGATTTAGAGGAATACGCCGAACAGCTGCATTTGAGTTACAGCCGCTTTTCCCATTTATTCTCGGCAACCGCCGGGGTTTCGCCGCACCAATACCTTCTGAAACTGCGATTGGAACGGGCACGCGACCTGCTCAAAGATTCCTCCATGAACATCTGTCAGATTTCGGAAACAGTGGGCTTTTCTGACCCGTACTACTTTTCCCGCATTTTCAAAAAGAAATTTTCCGTTTCCCCCCGGGAGTTCCGAAAAAGCGGCTACGCATCCAAAAAATAAACATCAAAAAGCACCGCCGTCCGCAAAATGCGGACGGCGGTGCTTTTGTTCATTTTTTTACGAAGCGGTTTTTGCTTCGATGGCTTCGGTGCGGTAAATGAATTTCACCTGACCGCTCATATCATCGGAGATGCCGGAGAAGGAACGGTAATTTTTCGAAACATCAATCGTTGCTTTCAGGCGGGTTGCCAGAGTGGAAAGGCCGCCATTGACGGTTTCCGAAATCTTGGCAATTCCCTGATCGTTAAAGGCCTTCAGGCCGTCGCTTAACTGCATGGAGCCGTCTTTGAGAGCCGAAACACCTTCCTGCAGGGCCGGTGCGCCTTCCTTCATGGTCAGGATTCCGTCGTACACCTTCGTGACACCGGCGGTATAATCCGCCAAACCGGTATGGAATTTGCTGTACTCATCCAACTGATCCTTCAAGGCCTGAACCGCCGTTCTGCCGGCAGCCGCCTTGTCAAGAGCGGCCTGAATTTGCCCCTGAACTTTCTGCGAAGCCATTGTCTGCTGAATTCGAGCCTGTATTTCTTCAGACTTCATATTTTGTTGAACCAGAGCGTCAATGGTTGCCACCGTGGTGTCGGCATTCATTTGTGCTTCTACGGCCGCATCAATTTGTTTCAGGGTCGCTTCCTGCTGCGGGGTCGGATTTTCAAGATCTTTGAGGGCATTGTAAGTTTCTTCGCTTATACCCATTTTTGCCAGAACAGCCGGCAGAATCTTTTGGCTGCGAACGGTGGCGGTAACGGTAGCACGAACCTGCTCTTCCGCTTCTTCGGTAACTGTACTCAACGCCTGATCATTAGCCTGCTTTTTCACATTTTCTTCGCTCAGGCTGTTCAGTACGCCTTTAAGGACCGTACCATAGTTTTCAATTGTCAGAGAAGGCAGATCCAGCCCGGCCGCTTTCAACTGAGCATCCCCCAACGAAAGAAGCGACTGGAACACTTTGGTTGACCCGGCGTTCAATTCTTCGTTATGCTGGGTCAGCTCCTGCATTCCGGCGGCCAGCTGATCAATTCCGCTGATCAGTTCGCCGGATTTATCAAGCAGCGTGCATAGGCCGCTATACAAACGGCTGGAGCCGTCCATCAGCTGGGTCATGGCAGTGCTCAGCTGACCAAAGGATTCTTTCAACCCGTCAAGGCTATCCATTTTATCGGTATCCAGTTCATTAAATACCGAATTGGTAGCGATGGTCACGGTATTGCTCATTTCAAAGGAAGTAACATCGGCGGTCATTTCCACATAGTCCGGAACCTGAACATCGTTGTCGCTCAACGCAAGATTGCTGTTCAGCCCCGGGAAAGCGATTCCGATTACCGCGGTGCGATTGCCGTCGTTGATGAGTTTTCCGTTGGTAACCGTAACATTGGTAAAATGTTCATTGTCCAAAAGCAGGCCGGTCACCATGGCAAACGGAACATAAATTTTTTCCTTTTTGCCGTCGATTTCCACCATTTCATACTGCCGGTTTTCGTAGGAATACCGGATCGTGACCTTCCCGCTTTTTCCCGCCAGTTCTTCAGCGGAAATATTCCGTCCGTCCAGCGAATAGGTAACTTTCAGGCTTACCGGAAGCTCTTTTTCGATGGTTCCCTGGCTATAAATGTCTTTTCCGTCGGCGTTCCATACCCGCATATTATCGGCGTTCATGGTATAGCTTTCGTCGCCTTTAACATTTTCAACCTGGTCCAGTTCACTGCGGTCGGTGATGGTCGCACTGCCGAGCGAATTGCGAATCCAATCGCTGACAATGATTTTTTCCACGCTTCCGTCCGCTTTTGCCAGAACATATACCGATTCGTCCTTTGATAACTTTGCAGCTTCATCGGTTGATGCTCCGGCCGAGGTCGTTTCCCCATTGGCGGTTTGCTTTTTTCCGTTTCCTGCCAGCGCACCGGCTGTCAGGCAGCCTCCGATCATTGCGGCACTTAAAAATACTGCCATCGCTTTTTTCCATTCCATTTTCATGTCACATAACCTCCGTTTTGGATTCAAGACACGGTTTCATACCGAGGGTGGTTCTGCAGATCAGCTTATCACAAAGCATCAGCAAAGCCGGTAAAATAAAGATGACACAAAGCATACTGACAACGGCCCCGCGTGCCATCAACATACACATTGAACTGATGATATCGATATCCGAATACACCGCAACCCCAAAGGTGGCCGCAAACAGTCCCATTCCGGAAACCAACACCGAAGGAATGGAGGATGCCAGAGCAATCTGAACACTGTCGTGCTTATTCTTGCCGAGGATGCGTTCGGCCTTATACCGGGTGGTCATCAAAATGGCATAGTCAACCGTTGCGCCAAGCTGAATCGTGCTGATACAGATCGGGGCGATAAACGGAAGCGACTGGCCGAGATAATGCGGCAACCCGAGGTTGATGAAAATAGCCAATTCAATGACCGCAATCAGAATAAAGGGCAACGAAATACTCTTTTCCACCAGGGCGATGATGACGAAAATAGCCAAAATGGAAATGGTATTCACCACCTGGAAGTCGTGATTGGTGGTTTCAATCATATCTTTCATACAGGGGGCCTCACCGATCAGCATTCCGCCTTCATCATACCTTTTCAGAATGGCATTCAGTTCATCCACCTGTTCATTCACCGCGTCGCTGGCCACTTTGTATTCCGAGTTGATCAGCAGCAGTTCCCAGCGGTCGCTTTTGAGAATCTGACGCACCGAATCGGGAAGAATTTCTTCCGGTACCCGGGATCCGATCACCGATTCAAGCCCAAGGACATATTTAACGCCGGACACTTTTTCCATTTCGGAAATCATATTCCGTACCTGTTTGCCCGGAAGTTTGGCATCAACCAATACCATATGGGTCGATGCAATGTCAAAGTCCTCCGAAAGTTTGGAGTTGGCAATGACATATTCCATATCATCCGGCAGGCACTGCCCCATATCGTAATACACTTCATCGTTGGTTTTTGCGTATCCGTAATAAGCCGGAGCCACCAGCAACGCAAAGGCAATCAGAAACACCGGGAAAATCTTCAGCAGTTTTTTGGAAAATCCGGTCATATCCGGAATCAGTGATTTGTGTTTGGTTTTCTGCAGCGGTTTATCCAAAATCAGGATCATAGCCGGCAAAACCGTTACACAACCGATAACCCCGAAAATAACCCCTTTGGCCATAACAATTCCAAGATCCCGGCCAAGCGTAAAGGTCATAAAGCACAGAGCGGCGAAACCGGCAACCGTAGTAACGGAACTCCCCACAACCGAGGTAAGCGTTTCTTGAATGGCCAGAGCCATCGCTTCCTTCGGATCTTCGGTGTGCAACCGCTGCTCATTGTAACTGTGCCACAGGAAGATGGAATAGTCCATGGTAACCGCCAACTGCAAAACCGCGGACAACGCTTTGGTGATGTAGGAAACTTCGCCGAAGAAGTAGTTGGTGCCGAGGTTGAGAAGAATCATCATCCCGATGGAAGCCAGGAA
>CAKSNI010000125.1 GCA_934476025.1 uncultured Eubacteriales bacterium
AAAGCCCTTCAGGCCGGTGTAGATCAGTTGGCCGATGCCGTAAAGGTTACCCTCGGGCCGAAAGGCAGAAATGTGGTTTTGGATAAAAAATACGGTTCTCCGCTGATCACCAATGACGGCGTTACCATTGCAAAGGATATCGAACTCGAAGATCCGTTTGAAAACATGGGCGCTCAGCTGGTGAAAGAAGTTTCGGTGAAAACCAACGATGCTGCTGGCGACGGTACCACTACCGCTACGGTTCTGGCCCAGGCAATGATTTGCGAAGGGATGAAGAATGTTGCTGCCGGCGCTAACCCCATGGTTGTGAAAAAAGGCATCCAGAAGGCGGTAGACGCTACCGTTAAAACGGTTATCGCCAACTCCAAAAAGGTAAACGGCAGTGATGACATCGCCCGGGTTGCGACCATTTCGGCCGGCGATGAAGAAATCGGCAAACTGATTGCCGAAGCTATGGAAAAGGTTTCGGCCGACGGAGTTATTACGGTAGAGGAATCCAAAACCGCAGAAACCTACATCGATGTGGTTAAAGGAATGCAGTTCGACCGCGGATATATTACTCCGTATATGGTTACCGATTCCGATAAAATGGAAGCGGTTATTGATGACGCCCTCGTTCTGATCACCGATAAAAAGATTTCCTCGATTCAGGAAATCCTGCCGCTGCTTGAACAGATTGTTCAGACCGGCAAGAAACTCGTGATCATTGCCGACGACATCGAAGGCGACGCTCTCTCCAACCTGATTATCAACAAACTGCGCGGTGTATTTACCTGCGTCGGCGTAAAGGCTCCGGGCTTTGGTGATCGCAGAAAAGAAATGCTGCGGGATATCGCCATTCTGACCGGCGGTGAAGTAATCACCGATGAATTGGGCCTGGATCTGAAAGACACTACGATGGATCAGCTTGGTAAGGCTTCTCAAATCAAGGTCGGCAAAGAAACGACCGTTATTGTCGGCGGTGCCGGGGATAAAGCGAAGGTTGCCGAACGAGTTGCGCAGATTCGTCAGCAGATTACTACCACCACTTCGGACTTCGACCGTGAAAAACTGGAAGAACGCCTGGCAAAACTGGTAGGCGGGGTTGCTGTTCTGAAGGTCGGTGCCGCAACCGAAATCGAAATGAAGGATAAAAAGCTGCGGATTGAGGACGCTTTGTCTGCTACCAAAGCGGCTGTAGCTGAAGGCATTGTTGCCGGCGGTGGTGTAGCTTTGGTGAACGCCATTTCCGCAGTTGACCAGCTGATTGCCGATACCGAAGGCGATGAAAAGACCGGTGTTCGCATCGTTCGCAAAGCGTTGGAATCTCCGATTCGTCAGATTGCGAAAAACGCCGGATTGGAAGGCTCGGTCATTATCGATAAGATTCTTACAGCCGGCAAGCCGAACTATGGCTTTGATGCGTACAAAGAAGTGTATACGGATATGATCGATGCCGGCATCGTTGATCCGACCAAGGTTACCCGCAGCGCTTTGCAGAACGCCGCCAGTGTAGCTTCGATGGTTCTGACTACCGAAACGCTGGTTGCCGAGAAGAAGGAAGACGCTGCTGCTCAGAACGCGGCTGCCGCGGCCGCTGCGGCTGCTGCCCAGGGCGGCGGAATGTACTGATTTTTAAAAGATCGGTTCCGAAAGAAACCCAATCCGCCACAGGCTCCTTTTAAGGGGAGCTTGTGGCGGATTTTTTGTTTTCGTAAAGAGCCCCCGTGGAAGAAGGTTTCCTCCACGGAGGCTGGCGCCGTTGAAGGGGCCGGATTTATTGATGCAACCGTCTGCAAAGCCGCTGCAGCCATTTTATCAGCATTCGCAAAAGAAGGCATTTCAGATGATTTGCGCCGGTCGCTTGACCGGAAGGCGGCGCGTCAGCGGCAGAACCTTCCGGCTGTTTTGACTCTTCTGATCCGGTATCCTTTGAATCGATGGCGGACTGAATCGGGGCGACAAATTCGTAATGAATCTTTTTTTCGTTGCCCAGGCAGGGATTTCCCTCATCCGTTACAGGATTGATCATATAGGCCCGGATTGTGTAATCACCGGAAGATTGTCCGAATTTTTCGGAATTCACATCCAGCCAAAAGGCGTGATCGGTACTTCCGACAATCTCTTTTAAATCGGAAAAATCCCGGTCTGCGATGCATTTCCCAAGAAAAATTTGTTCTTTGGTTTCGTCATTGAAAGCGTAAATATGGACCTCCGGGTGCTCAATTTCCTTGCACCACACCCAGCCGTTGACAAAGGTCTGGTCGGTGCTTTCTCCGATGTAGCCCATCCAGTGCAATTTCTCTTTGTACGGATCAACAAATTCCATTCCGAAGAATTCGCAAAGTCCCTCGGCCGTTTTTCTTGCGATTGAATCGAGATTTTCATTAAACCACCGATCGTCCTCAAAATTATCATGGAATACATGTTCTTCGTAATAAGCAAGAGCATTGGTAGAATTGAGTTCTGCCAGATCGGAGCGTCGATCAATCTGAATCGGACCGTTATAGATTTCAGCCCGCTTTTCGGTCAGAATTTTGGCCAGGCGCTCGCCGGCTTCGTTTGCTGTCGGATAAATAATCGGGCGGTAGCCCCGTACCTCTCCGTTTGCGGCATTGGTATGGCTGATATAATGAAGATCCGCTCCCCAGGCGTTGGATTCCCGAATGTTTTGCCACATGATGGCGTTGCCATCCTCGTTGCTCATCGGGGTTCTGCGTATGCCGCGCTTTACTTCAAATCCGCAGGCTTTCAGATACGGTTCCAGAGCATCGCAATAGGCATTGTTTTCGGTTGTTTCGTCTGTCCCGTTATAGGCACAGGGGTTCCACCGGTGCATGGCCGGAGAAAGATAAATTTTCGGCATGATTTTTTCTCCTTTCAGACCGTCGGTTTTGTCCACACGGTATCTCCGTTGATTTCCAAATCATCTACCGAAATACCGTTGATTTCCAGAGTTGTCAGTTCGTCCAATTCCATTTCATCACCTCAGGTTGTAGAAATATGCCCGTGTTTTTTGCCGTCGGAATCGGTGGTTACCCAGATTTTCGCAATGCCGGCCTGCGTTTGTGAAGCGGATTTTACATACAATTTCGAGGTGTCATTTTCCAAAGAAAGCCCTCCACCGACCTTCAGGGAAATGAGCCCGAATTGGTTGAAATTGCCGTACAGATTCGGCAATTGGACCGGGTCCAGTACATCCATTTTCAGATCAATCGTCAACAGGGAATCGGTGGTGATATAGGTACCGGCGCTGTCATACCAGAAGTGTTCGGTATAAAGATAGAGCCCCTTGGGATAAAAGGTTCCGTCGAGGGTCACATCCCGGGTAAAAATATAACTGTTGAACTTGGAAACACCGTCCGGGGAGATGGTGATGATTCCGTTGCTGTCGGCACTGTCTATATAGCCGCTTTCCTGGTCATTGTTGACCTGCAGCGTTCCGCTCCAGCTTCCGTAGGGTGCCGAATAGATGTATTCAGCTCCCGAGAGCATATAACGGTCAAATTCTCCCTCCATTCGCAGATAGGCGTTGCCGTAATGCAGGCCATCCTCCTGATAGGAAGAATGCAGTTTCGCGGTTTTGTTCTGCTGGACGGTTCGCAAAAGGGAAGAAACATTTTTTACCGCCTGAGCAACCGCCTTGCCGCTCTGCGCATGGGTACTGCCGGCATTGTAGGTTTGATCAACGGCGGCATCGTCACCCTTGTCACCCTTTTCGCCTTTTTCTCCCGGTTCTCCTTTTTCTCCCTTGCTACCGATGGCCGAAATTTGCAAATCGGCCCAGGAACTGCCTCCATCCTCGGAAAGATACCAGTGGCCGTTTTCTCCGATTTTCACCTTCGGTGCCGTGGCGGCTTCGCCCTTTTCGCCCGGGTCACCCTTGCTCCCTTTGACGGTGCCGAGATTTTTTGATTGTCCGTCAACGGTGGTGATGACCAGTTCTCCAAGAGAATTGACCGCCACACTTTTGATGGCGATGCCGCTGCTGAGCGATTCATCGACATTCTTTTTGGTTTCTTCGATTTGTTCGCGCATGGCCTCTACCCGTTGTTCGGCCGCCACAACCTGGCGGTAGGATTCCCGATATTCCGCGTAATCACTTTCCATGGCCTCTTTAATGGCTTCAATGCGTTCGGTGTCCAGAAGAATCTGCCGTTCTTCCTCCCGGGCCGGTGCCGTTCCGGCTGCGGATTTGAACAATTGAAGGAGGGCCGGATAGGTGAAAAACAGAATGGAATTTCCGTTGGTTTCGTTTACGCACTTCAGCGTAAGGGTAACCGTCAGGGTGCCGGCAGAGGTGGTATAGGT
>CAKSNI010000126.1 GCA_934476025.1 uncultured Eubacteriales bacterium
ATCTTGGCCGATTGTTCAATTTGCTCTTTTTTGCGGCTGTTATGGCGCTGGCGGTGCGATGGATGCCGTTCGGCAAGCAAATGCTGACGGTGGCGGCCCTGTTGCCGATGTCCCTGCATTTGGCGGCTTCCTACTCTTATGATGTTTACCATATGTCCATGGTCTTTCTGATGTTCGCTTATCTCATGCGAATGATGTATCGGGAAGAAAAAATCGACTGGAAACAGCTGCTGTGCTACGGGGTGCTGGTGGTTTTGGCAGTCCCGATGAAAATTGTTTATGTTGCGGTGGCGGCCTTGGTGCTGATTGTTCCGAAGGATCGTTTCCGCACTCCGAAATACCATCTGCTCTTTAAAATTCTTTTGGGCCTTGTGGCGGTCACGGCGATTTTTGTCGGCCAACTCGGCTACATCGGTCGTATGGCCGGATCGAGCACGACTCCGGGTAACGGGGTCGCCGCGTATACCATTCCTTGGCTGCTTTCCCACCCCAAAGACACGATTTTGCTTTTTGCCAATACGGTATATGACCGGACGGATGAATATCTGACCTGCCTGGTCGGCTCCAGCCTCGGCTGGTTCCAGACCCGTACCCCGAACTTCTTGGCTTTGCCGATTCTGCTGATTCTGTTCCTTTCTTTCTTAAAACGGGATGAAGAACCGGCGGCTTTGCGGCCGGCTTCCCGGGGATACAGCCTGCTGATGTTCCTGGCCGGGTGTTTCTTAGTGTTGTTCTCGCTGCTGATCGACTGGACGCCGTTTGGTTCCTCTATCATTCAGGGAGTGCAGGGGCGGTATTTCATTCCGCTTTTACCGGCGCTGTATCTCGCCGTTCGCAACGAACGGATCCACTTAACCGGAATCCGGGAAGAACACTTTACCATCGCCATGGTAATTGCCGACGGGATTTTCACGGCTTTCCAAATGACTCTTTGCCTGATGCTGTAAGGATGTGAAAACATGAAAAAAGTATTGAACATCGAGAAAAAGCAGGGATTTATCTGTGATATGGACGGTGTTATCTATCACGGGAATATTTTGCTGGACGGCGTGACGGAATTTGTAGATTGGCTGAAATCCACCGACAAGAATTTTCTGTTTTTGACCAACAGTTCCGAGCGTTCTCCGAAAGAACTGCAGCAAAAACTTTCCCGGATGGGGCTGGATGTCGGGGAAGAACACTTTTATACCAGCGCCCTGGCTACGGCCGATTTTCTGGCACAGCAGAAGCCCGGCTGTTCTGCGTATGTTATCGGAGAGCCGGGGCTGATCAATGCCATTTACGAACGGGGCATTTCCATGAACGATATCAACCCCGATTATGTAGTGGTCGGCGAAACCCGGAATTACAATTATGACAATATTCTTCGCGCGGTGCGGTTGGTCAATAACGGGGCCAAACTGATCGGAACAAATCCGGATATGACCGGGCCGTCGGAACAGGGAATTATCCCCGCCTGCAAGGCGCTGGTCAGCCCGATTGAACTTTCCACCGGTCGTTTTGCCTACTACCTCGGTAAGCCGAATCCGCTGATGATGCGTACCGGCATCAAATTGCTGGGGGTAGAACCCGAGCAGGCAGTCATCGTGGGTGATCGGATGGACACCGATATCATCGCCGGAGTGGAATCCGGCATTGAAACGGTACTGGTTTTGTCCGGCGTAACCGATTTCCACACCATGCGGAAATTCCCCTATCGCCCCTCCTACATTTATAAAGGGGTAGGCGAAATCGTCCGCGGAACTCCGGCCGAATATCAGGAATAGCCAAAAAGAAAACGCCCTCTGCATTCTTTTGATATGCAGAGGGCGTTTTTAGTGCCTTAAAGGAATTTTTTGGTTTTCCGATAGGGAGTTTCGTAAATGACATCTTCCTCTTTCGGGGGCTGTTCCAGCAAAGCGGGATTTTCAAGGTATTTTGAAAAGGTGCGGAACGCCTGAGCGTAATAACTGCCGGAACAAATGCGTTCATCCATGACAATGCCGAGCGGCAGCGTCTTTTCCAACACCACTTCTCCGTTTTCGCCGGAACGGGCAATCTCTCTGGGTTTGCCCATGGTGATAAACACACTGGTGGTTCCGAAATTGTAAATGTGATGGAAGATGTGGCCGGTACGAATACTGGCCAGATTGGAAATGGTCAGGCTGGCATGAAACGGGCTGGCTTCAATAATGGAAAGGGGAAGCAGATTGTGCCAATCCAGAAATTTTAGGAAATTCACCCCAAAACGGAGCAGCCCCGGAACCCCGATCAGGGTGCCGGCCAATTTGTCGGTTTTGTTGTTTTCTTTGCTTTCCTTATTGCGATCAATATAGGCAAGCATTTTCCGATTGACCGTAAAGATATCGTCGCTGGGCAAAAGGTTGACCTTGGACATGGTGCCGTTGTCCATTTTTCCGCCCTTCAAAACCACCATGGCCACCACAAATTCGTTTCGGGCGTAAATGCGTTTGTTTACCACAAAACGGTTGAGCATCGGGTATTGCCCGAGCACGCGGCAGTAGGCGGCCAAAAGCACGGCAAGGTGGCTCAACCGAACCCCCTCTTTGCGCTTTTGGTTCAGATATTTTTGAATCGGCTCCAGCGGAATATCAATAACGATCTGATTGCAGGAATCGGACCGTTCCACCATGATGTGCGGAACCACGGCATACTCGGCATCGTTGGCTTTGACTTTTTTTCCGTCTTTTCTCATAAGTAAGGGACCTCTCTTCGGTTTATCGGTCGATGAAACTCTTACCCACTATTATAACGGATCCATCGGAAAATCACAACAGTTTTTTGAAAAAAAGACGGCAATCAGTCGACTTTTGCCTGTCCTTTTTCCAGGGCGGATCTCAGAAGCGAATAAGAAAGTTCCCGGGCGGCACAATGCTGCCGCGCACACAAAGCGGCGGCAGTTCCGGCTGCCTGGCCGAGAGCGGCGCAAATCGGCATGATGCGGATGGAAGCCTGTGCTTCATGGGTGGCGCTGATACAACGGCCGGCGACCAACAGATTGTTCATTCCTTTCACGCACAAACTGCGGTAAGGGACGGTATAGTACGTGCCTTCCGGAAAATAAAAATGACTGGTGCCGCTGCCTTCGGGATTGTGAATGTCGATATCATAATTGCCGCAGCAGATCGCATCTTCAAATTTCCGACATCCGGTTAAATCTTCAACGGTTAACCGGTATTCCCCTTCGATCATCCGGCTTTCGCGAATGCCGATTTCGGCAGCCGTGCTGAGAATTTCCGCATTGCGAAAGGATTCGGCGTTTTCCTTTAAGAAGAAAAACAGTTCAAACACCTGCTCCCGGGCTTCGATTTCCGCTGCGGTCAGATCGGCCAAATCGGTCGGGTTTCGGCGGATTACCCGGGTGGAATTTAAATGAAGAACACCATGTACCGGATAGGTAAAGGACAAAATATCTTCCCGGCAGTTTTTGATGCTGCCTTCCCGCTGCTTTTGACGGTAGAGCTCGGTCAGGGCCGGCTTTTCCTGATAAAAACGATCAATCTTAACACCGCCGACCCGGAAACACAGGGTCATCGGCTGGCAAAGATGATCCGATTCACGACCAAGGACAAATTCGCAGCCGCTCAGGGCGGAAAGCTCCCCGTTTCCGGTGCAGTCAATCCATACGCCGCCCTCGATTTCTTCGGTCTTGCCGGGAGCGGCCACCGTGATGCCGGTGATCCGATCACCGGCTTTGTGCACTCCGGTCAGGGCAGCGTGATAAAGCAGCCGCACTCCGGCTTTCTGCACCATGCGATTCAGAATCAGTTTCAGATATTCCTCGTGAAAACGGCTTTGGGTGGTTGCGGAAAAAAGCGGTTCCATTTCTTCAATGATCCGGCGAAAAATTCCCTGAACCAGGTCCAGCAGCTCTCCGGTTTTCGGGTCTTTGGTCCAATAAGGCATAAACGGGAAAACCAGCCCCGAACAGGCGGAACCGCCTAGGCAGTTTCCCTTTTCCACCAAAAGAACATCGGCACCGTTTTCAGCGGCGGCCAAGGCGGCACATACCCCGGCAAATCCTCCCCCGACAACCACAACTTCGGCTTTTATCATCCTGCATCATCCTTTTGCGGCAATCGCTCCCGGCGGTTGCTTTTTTCTTCAGTATAAACACATTTGAACCGGTTTGCTTGCAGTTTGGAAAGAGAAAACTTGCACTAAAGAAACAAAAATGATATAATTAGAGTAAATCAGTTTCGTTTTGTAAATAAAACAGGAGGCAGAAATGACGATTTCGTTGGGAGAAATGGTGAAGGCGCTTTGTGCGACGGGGGGATATAC
>CAKSNI010000127.1 GCA_934476025.1 uncultured Eubacteriales bacterium
CTACAGGCCTTTCAGTAGGAACTGTTAGCCGAAGACAAGGGCGTCCGTCGTGAGGCGGAGTCTGAAAGAAGTCGGATGAGGGGACTTGAAAGGGTCCCTGCGGGCAAAACCTCGGTCTGACGAACAGAAACTGCCTATAAGGCATTTTGAAATGGATGAGTTTGCAAGACAAAAGGATTGAACCGCCGTGTGCCGAACGGTACGCACGGTGGTGCGAGAAGTCGGCTACTCAACGAATGGGCAGCCTCCTACTCGATGTCAGTTTCCTTTCATTTTTAAAAATCCCGTAATATTTTCCGGAATTTGTAATTAAATTGTAACTTTTTTTGATTGGCACTTGAAATATTCGTCGTTTTTGTGTACAATAGATGGTGTAGATTTCAATGTATACGAGCAAAAAATCGAAATAGGGAGATGTTAGTTATGTCAAATCGGCTGTTTCAGAGTGTTATTCATCAAATGAAAGATGCGGTTGATAAATCTTTTGGTGTATTGGATGAGAATTATACCGTTATCGCCTGCAGCGAATTAGGCAAAATCGGGGAAACCATGAGCCTTTCGATTGAATCTGCTATCGGAAATGAATGTGTAAAAGACGGCGGCTATACCCTCCGCGGCATTTCGCCCGGGCAGGGAAGCGAATATATTCTTTTTGTTGAAGGGGAAGACTTGATTTCGGAGAGATATTGTTCTGTATTGGCGGTAGCCTTTTCGAACATCAAATTCTATTATGATGAAAAATACGATCGGGCCAATTTTGTAAAAAACATCATTTTGGATAACATTCTTCCGGGCGATATTTATCTGAAAGCCAGAGAGCTTTATTTTAATGTAGATGTTATGCGTACCGTAATTTTGATTCGGGTGAATGATGCCAATGAAATTTCGGTTTACGATGTAATTCAGAATCTTTTCCCGGATAAGACCAAAGATTTTGTTGTCAACATCAATGAAACCGATATTGCTCTCATCAAAGAAACCAAGCCGGGCATTGAAGCAAAGGATATCGAAAAACTGGCTACATCTATTGCCGACACACTGACCGGTGAATTTTATGCCCATGCAACCATCGGCGTAGGTACTACCGTTGATAATCTGAAAGATCTGGCCCGTTCCTTTAAAGAAGCCCAAACCGCTTTGGAAGTCGGCAAGGTTTTTGATACCGATAAAACCATTGTTTGCTACAATAGCCTGGGCATTGCCCGACTGATTTATCAGTTACCGACCACTTTGTGCGAGTCCTTTTTGCATGAAATTTTCAAACGCGGTTCCATCGAAAGCCTGGATCAGGAAACTCTTTTTACCATTCAGAAATTCTTTGAGAACAATCTGAATGTTTCGGAAACCTCCCGGAAGTTGTTCGTTCACCGGAATACTCTGGTTTATCGGCTGGAAAAAATCAAAAAAATTACCGGGCTTGATTTGCGTGAATTTGACCATGCCATTGTTTTCAAAATCGCTTTGATGGTCAATAAATACCTCAAGACCAATCCGATCAAATATTAACGGTCATTCTCTTTGACTGTCACGGAAAGTGTGAATTGTTTCATGGATCAGGAAATCCAAAATCATTTAAATCAACCGGTTATCGAACTGCGCGGCGTCTGTAAAACCTATTACACAGGCACCCATGCGCTGAATGATGTCAATGTTACCATCAACCGGGGAGAATTTGTCTTTGTGGTCGGGTCATCCGGTGCCGGAAAAAGCACCTTTATGAAACTGATTATGCGGGAAGAAAAAGCCACTACCGGGCAGATTTTTGTCAACGGTTTTGACTTGATGAATCTTCCCCACAAGCAGGTCCCGCTGCTTCGTCGTACAATGGGCATTGTGTTTCAGGACTTCCGGTTGATTCCCAATATGACGGTTTTTGAAAATGTTGCTTTTGCCATGCATGTTATCGGGGCGGAAGAACGGAAAATTCGCATGGAGGTCGCAAAGGCTCTCAGTAAGGTGGGGCTTGGCGATAAGGCCCGTTCCATGCCGAATCAACTTTCGGGCGGAGAACAGCAGCGGGTCGGTCTTGCCAGGGCACTGGTGAACGCGCCTAGTCTGATCATTGCGGATGAACCGACCGGGAATGTTGACCCGAATATGTCCTATGAAATTGTTTCTCTGCTCAACGAAATCAATCGTCTTGGAACAACGGTTCTAATGGTGACACATGACCATAGCCTGGTGCGTGATTTCGGGCATCGGGTGGTTATGCTTGATAAAGGCCGCATTGTGGCGGATAACAACGGAGGTAAGATTGTATGAAACTTTCCAGTGCGAAATATCTTACCCGTGAAGGCGTTCGCAATGTGTGGACAAACCGTTTGATGTCCCTCTCTTCGATCGGCGTCTTGGTCGCCTGCATGGTACTGATCGGGCTGGCGGTTATGTTGTCATTGAATGTGGATAAAATTGTCGGCGTTCTGGAAGATCAGAATGTTGTCATGGCCTATTTTGACGATTATAACTGCGCTCTTTATAAGGATAAATCCGAGCTGGTGGTACCGGAGGGCGCGGCAGTGGATGAAAACGGCATTGCCGAAGCCTCTTATACCGTACATAATGAAGCCGAAGCCAATGCGGTTTGTGACCGTATTGCCCAACTGGACAACATTTCTTCGGTCGAATATGTTTCCAAAGAACAAGGGCTGGAACAGGTCAAAGGAACCATGCTTGAAGGGGATGCCAAATATTTCACCTTTTTGGATGAAGACAATGGGAATCCTCTGTCAGACGGTGCTAAGATTGTAATGACCGACCTGTCCCGTTTTACCGAAACGGTAGAGGCCATTCAGGCGGTTCCCGGAGTTGATTCGGTAGAATCGCATAACGAACTGGCTGAAAAAATCACCTCCATTAAACACGGCATTTATATTGCCGGAATTGCCATCATTTCGATTTTGTTAATTATTTCGCTGGTAATCGTTTCCAATACCATCCGTGTCACGATGTACAATCGGAAACTGGAAATCAGTATTATGAAGGCAGTCGGGGCAACCGATTCCTTTATCCGAATCCCGTTTATTGTTGAAGGGGTTCTGATCGGGTTGATTTCCGCCGTTCTTTCCGAAGGAATTTTGTATTGTTGCTACCGTGTGGCAACCGAGGCAATTTTATCCGGTATCGGCAGCTTTACGCTGATTCCTTTCGGTTCAAAAGCATGGATGCTTTTCGGAATTTTTGCCGGAATCGGTGTTCTTTCCGGTGCTTTCGGAAGTATGTTGATGATCGGAAAATATTTGCGTCGGGAAGGCAGCGAATTTGCCGCCATTTAACAGAAAGGAATTCTCATGAAAAAGAAAAAGTTTTTCATTTATACCATAGGGTGTCTTTTTTTGAGCCTTTGCATGGCGCTGGTTCCGGTTTCGACGCAGGCAGCTTCACTTTCGGAACTTCGGCGTCAACAGTCGGCGGCCCAATCCAATGTGGATGCGCTCAAGAAGAAAAAGGCCGACCAGCAGGCCATTAAGAATGCGCTGGATAAGGAAATTTCCGCCACTCAGGCGTTGATGGATGCCTGCACGGCTAAAATCAATTCCTATAATGCGAAAATCAACGAAAAACAGGCGGAAATTGATGCCAAAAACGCTGAAATCGAACAGGACAAAGCTGCCTTTAAAAAGCGAATTCGTACGATCTATATGTGTTCTTCCCAAACGGATGTGCAGATCCTCTTGGGCGCGGACAGTTTCACCGATTATCTGACACTTTCTCAGATGACCAAGAGTGTTTCTTCGCATGATAAGGCCCTGGTTGAAAAACTGGTGGATGCCATTTCTCAGATTGAACAGGAACAACAGGAGATTGCGGCTCTGGCTGAAGAACAGAAGGCTGCGAAGGAAGAATTGGCCGCGGAACGCAAAACACTGGATGCCAAGGTTGCCGAAGTCAATTCGGTGATCAATGGCCTGCAGCATGACATTGAAAAAGACCAGGCGGCGATGAAACAGATTTCCGATGAAATCGATCGGCAGTCGGCTCCGCCCAGTTCAAATATCCGTTTTGACGGCAGCAAGTTTTTGTGGCCTTCGGCTACATATACTTATATTTCCGCTTATTATGCCAGCAACGATTCGGTTCACAAGGGCAATCATAAGGGAATTGATATCGCCGGCAGCGGAATCAAAGGAACTCCGGTTCGGGCTACAGCCGATGGGGTGGTTTACAGCAGTAACGGCGGTTGTACCCATAATTATAACAAAAATTATTCCTGCGGCTGTGGCGGTGGATATGGAAACTTTGTGGCCATTGACCATGGAACTTCTTCTGATGGTAACCATT
>CAKSNI010000128.1 GCA_934476025.1 uncultured Eubacteriales bacterium
GCAATACCTATCACAGAATTCAAAATCTGATATTTCTGGAATCGAAGGCCATAAAGGGAATCGGCGTTTTTGCTCTGATTGCCCGGGAAATTATCACCGAAAACGGCAATGAGCCGAAGGTGGATTTGTATGAGCGGGAGGAAAGCGGCGAGTGGGTCCGGGTCAGTCAAACGGAATTGTATCGCCCGGTAATGTATTATAACTGTGCCGGGGCAAATCAAATGTCGGCCATCGATAATGGCATTGCCATGCCGGTTCAGCAAAAAGGGGAAGAAATCAATCTGCTCAACGGAGGATTTCGGGTCGGGTTTGTCTGCGACGGATATTCCAGCCGGTTTGTGCTGCCGAAGGAAACCAAAATTACGGCGGCCATGGGGAAGTTCCGAATTACCTATATTCGGAATGACGGAGAATATGTGTTTACGGTGGGGGAAGGCAAAACGGTTTCCAACACGCTGACTATTGGGGCCCATTCGGTTCACGCTGAAATTTCCTTTGTTCGACAGGATATTACCTTTTATGAAGAAGGCGACAAAGTTTTTCCCATGCCGCGGTTATATTACGGCAACTCTTTGATTTTCGAAGCATATGATTATAAAGAAGACAAGGCGTTTGAGGCTATCAGTGGGGTGGGAGAACCCCTGCTGTGCGAGGATCGGATGTTTTATCTGTGCGGCGGAGCGTCTGCGCATTGCCTTGCGGTTTCGGCCAAAGAAAATCCGCTTTATATACCGGGAAATCTGATTCTGCCGATCGGAAACCGGTGCGAAGGGGTAACGGCGCTGGCTATGCAGAATCAGTATGCGGTCATTCTTAAAGAAAATTCGGTTTACCGCATGAGTGTGGCCGAAAGCAAATCCTATGATATGGAAAATTATCTGGCGGATACAACGGCTTTCGGGAAAACAGCGGCGTTATCGGTGAAAATCGGCATGGTGAACGATCACATCGGCTGTGATTGCCCCCGAACGGTGGCACTCTGTTTTAACCGGCTGGTGTGGTACCATTCCGACGGTTCCATTTATACCCTGTACGGAAGCAACCGTTACACCGAAGGCAGCGTCTATGAGCTTTCTTCCCATCTCGGGCAGCTCAAGCCTGCCGGGATGCCGGAAACCGGCAGTGTTTTCGCGGCGCAGCTCGGAGGGTACTATGTTCTGGCTTTGGGAAAGGAAATCTATTTGATGGATACTTCGGTGAGCGGATTCCGCTATCTTTCCGGGTATCGCAGCTCGGACAGTACCGTCGGGGGGTTGTGCGTATTTCGATGGGAGTTCCCGAAAAATTGTCATGCGTATGCGGCGGAATCCTTTGGCGGAAATCCGATTTTCCTGCTTTGCGGAGAAAAGGGAAAATGTGTATATGCGGCCAGACTGACCGGGGACCGGGATACGGTTTATCACTATGCCTCTCAGTCATCTGTCGAACCGCAGGCAGTGACGCAGCCCATTGCGTTTACCTTCGCCTCGGCGGCTATGCGGGGAGAAGAACTATCGGAAAACCGCTGGAAAAGGGTGAAAATCCGGATGAAAAACGAAAAGCCGATTTTCGGGGAACTGTTCGGTGAAAATGACCGGGGAGGACCGGTCACCATTCCTGCCTCCCAGCGGTTCCGCACCGTTACGATGGTACCGGGTTACCGCAAAGAAACGGCGGTGGGCGTTTCGTTGTTCGGAGAAGGTTCGGTACAGATTGCATCCATTGAAGCACAATTCGGAAAGGACGGATGGAATTGAAAAAAATCTGGCTGTGTCTGCTTGCCCTGGTGCTTTTGGCCGGGTGTGCTCCTTCCGGGGACTCCCGTCCTTTTAATGAAAATCCGGCGGATGATTCAGCAAATTCACCGCTGATCGGAATCTGGGTTTCAACCTTTGAATTGCAGCGGGCCTATGAAAGCGAAGCGGGGTTTTCGGCCGCTTTTGAAGAAATGGCCCGGAATGCCAAAAACCTGGGAGCCAACGCCCTGTTTGTGCACGTGCGCGCCTATGGCGACAGCGTTTATCCCTCCCGTTATTTTCCGAAGTGTCGCTGGGACCCGCAGGAAGATTCCGATTTGCTTTCCGGAATGATTCAGGTGTGTCATGAAAAAGGGCTGGCCTTTCACGCCTGGGTCAATCCTTATCGGATCAGCACGACCGAATCAAACCGGGATGCGGCGATTCCGAATGACAGCGCGCTTTCGCAGCTGCCGGATCGGGCGTATTGCAGCGATGGGAAGGGACTGTATCTGAATCCGTCCGATCCGGCGGTGCGCCGCTTAATTTTAAGCGGAATTCGGGAACTGCTGACCTATGATATTGACGGCATTCACTATGATGACTATTTTTATCCCACTGCCGACGAATCGTTCGACGCGGATTCGTATGAAGAATATTGTCGGCAGACAGCGGTTCCGCTGAATCGGGCAGACTGGCGGCGGGCCGGAGTCAACCTTTTGATTTCCGGCACCCATTCGGCCGTTCGCGCCTGCGGTAAGCCGGTGGTGTTCAGTGTCAGCCCGGCAGCGGATCTTCGCCGGAATCGGGAAGAACTGTATGCGGACGCTTCCTTCTGGTGCCGGGAAGGGCTGGTGGATCTGATCATTCCGCAGCTGTATTTCGGATTTGACTATCCGAATGAAGCCTTTTGCTTTGATCGGCTTTGCCTGGATTGGATCAAGGCAACACAGAATACCCCGGTACGGCTTTGTGTGGGATTGGCCCCCTATAAGTTGGGAATTGCCGAGGGGCCGGATGCGGCGGAATGGCAGACCGGGAAAGATGTTGTGGAAAAGCAGCTGCGATATTTAAAAAATCGACCGGAAATCACCGGGGCAGTCTTTTTTTCCTATTCTTCGCTGTTTTCGGAAGATGAACTCCACCAAAAGCAGCGGCAAGCAATCGAAAAACAAATCAGTAAAGGAGAGAATTCCCTATGAATATTACCAAAGGAACCATCATCCGCACGCTGGTGCTGGTGATCGCTCTGATCAATATGATTCTCCGGTATTTCGGCGTGCATCCGCTGGATATTTCGGAGAACAGCATTGCGCGGTTTGTTGAGGTGGCGGTGGAACTGCTGGCCATCCTCAGCGCCTGGTGGTACAACAACAGTTTTACCCCCTGCGCCCGAAAAGCCGATGAATTTATGAAAAAGCTGAAAGATCATCCCGAGGATGTTTAGAATTGCACTGAATGCCGGTCATGACCGTTACACGCCCGGTCGCCGCATTCCGGCTTCGTTTGATGCCTTTGAAACGAGGGAGTGGGTTTTAAATGACCGAATCTGTTCCCGGGTTGAGCAGAAGATGAAAAAATATACGGGGTATGAACTGCTGCGCGTTGATGACAAAACGGGGCAAAACGGGATCAGCCTGTCTACCCGGGCCAAAAGAGCCAATCAGTTCGGGGCCGATTTTTATCTTTCGGTACACCACAATGCCGGGGTTTATGGCGGAAGCGGCGGAGGCATTATGACCTTTGTTCATCCGATGGCGCAGGAAAGTACGCAAAAAGCTCAACGGATTTTTTATGAAGCGTTGGTTCGTTATACCGGACTTATCGGAAATCGTGCCAATCCGCTTTCCCGGGCGGATTTTGCCGAACTGCGGCTGACGGATATGCCGGCGGTTTTGCTGGAATGCGGTTTCATGGATTCCAGTGCCGATTCGGCCATAATCAAAACAACGGCCTTTGCCGAGGCGGCCGCTGAAGCCATCACAGAATCTCTTGCACGGATTGGCAGACTGCCGAAAAATACGGCCGAGTAAGCAGTACCCGGGAAGAATTCTTTATAAAGTTCAAAAAACGGGCGGGAGGAAAACCGAATGGTTTTCCTCCCGCTTTTGCGTTTAGGTAAATCGGTTTCGAAAAAAGTTTTCTTTTTCCCTGACGGATTTCGACAGCTTTTTCGGGACAAATGGGTTACACTGAAAGCATCGCCGAAAAGGAAAAAAGGAGGAAGTTTATGGGAGTGCGAATCAGTGTGAAAGGAGAAGTGGTGACGGCTTTTTTGGAGGGCGAACTGGACCATCATGCCGCTGCTGCTATCCGTGAGGAAATCGACACGGCCATTGAAATGAATATGCCGTCGCTGCTGGTACTCGATTTTTCGGGGGTCAATTTTATGGACAGTTCCGGAATCGGCCTGGTGATGGGGCGATACCGCAATCTTGCCCGAACGGGGGCTCAGCTTCACATTACCGGAATGTCCGGTCAGATCTATAAAGTTATGAAACTGTCGGGAATTGATCGATTGGCAAAATTAGAGATGGGAGGG
>CAKSNI010000129.1 GCA_934476025.1 uncultured Eubacteriales bacterium
GTCATACAGAGAAGCCCGGCAGGCTGGAAAGGGCGATGAGTGCAAAGAGTGAATACCTCCCGGAGTTGCCGCCTGAACCAAAGAGTAGGGTTGGCCGGTTTTCGCCCGTTACGCGAGATGTCTTTTGACACGCCGAGGTGCTTTTTGTGAGAAAAGCACAAGCAAGAGGTGGTACCGCGATTTTCGCCCTCTGATTCATCAGAGGGCGTTTTTTTATTTTTATTCTGTTATAAAAAAGGAGAAAAAAATGGGAATTTACGAAGAATTGGTAGCGCGTGGGCTGATTGCCCAATGCACCGACAACGAAGCCGTCCGGGATCTGATCAACAGCGGAAAAGCCGTTTTTTATATCGGGTTTGATCCGACTGCCGACAGTTTGCACGTCGGCCATTTTATGGCACTGTGCCTGATGAAACGGCTGCAAATGGCCGGCAATCGCCCGATTGCCCTGATCGGCGGCGGAACCGGATATATCGGGGATCCCTCCGGGCGCAGCGATATGCGCAGCATGATGACTCCCGAAACCATTCAGCACAACTGCGATTGTTTTAAAAAGCAAATGGAGCGCTTTATTGAATTCGGCGAGGGCAAAGCCATGATGCTCAACAACGCCGATTGGTTGTTAAAGCTCAATTATGTGGATTTGCTGCGGGAAGTCGGGGCCTGTTTCTCGGTGAACAATATGCTTCGTGCCGAATGCTATAAACAGCGCATGGAAAAAGGGCTTTCCTTCCTTGAATTCAATTACATGATCATGCAGAGCTATGACTTTTACTATATGTATCAGAAATACGGCTGCAATCTGCAGTTCGGCGGCGACGATCAGTGGAGCAATATGCTTGGCGGCCGGGAACTGATTCGCCGGAAACTGGACGGCAAGGCGGAGTCGATGACGATCACCCTGCTGCTCAACAGTGAAGGCAAAAAAATGGGCAAAACCGTCGGCGGTGCCGTTTGGCTGGATCCCAACAAAACCAGCCCCTTTGATTTTTATCAATATTGGCGGAATGTGGCGGATGCAGATGTTCTGAAATGCATCCGTATGCTGACCTTTTTGCCCCTTTCCGAAATCGATAAAATGGATTCCTGGGAAGGTAGCCGGTTAAACCGTGCCAAGGAAATTCTGGCCTTTGAACTGACCAAACTGGTTCACGGGCAGGAAGAAGCCGAAAAGGCGGAAGCGGCTTCCCGGTCGATGTTCGGCGGAAGCGGCGATACAACGGATATTCCGACCTTTGATCTGACGGCCGACCAGTTGACCGACGGAAAAATCGGATTGTTGGCTCTTCTTTCGGCCTCCGGCCTTTGCGCCTCCAACGGAGAAGCCAGAAAACTGGTTATGCAGGGCGGAATCAGCGTCAACGGGGAAAAGGAAACCGACGCCAAAAAAATGTATACGGCCGAAGATCTTTCGAAAACCCTGCTCGTGAAAAAAGGTAAAAAAACCTTCTTGCGAATCGGGCTGAACTGATTAAAAGCCTCCGGCAACGATGCTGCTTACCGGAAAACGGCAGGCAGCATTCGTATTTTCGGGGGCAGGCCCTAGATCGGAAAGGATGATAGGGATTGCTGAAAAAATTTCTTTTATATTATCGGCCGAATCTCAGGATGTTTCTGGCCGATATGGGGGCTTCGTTCCTCATTTCTATTATCGGTCTTGTTTACCCGATTGTAACCAATCGAATGCTCAACGATTTGATCCCCAACCGCAACTACCGAATGTTGATCCTGGCCGGTGTGGCGGTGCTGGTTCTCTATATCGTTCGGATGTTGTTGCGGTATTTCGTGCAGTATTACGGGCATATGATCGGAACCAAAATGCAGGCCCAGATGCGGCGGGATCTCTTCCGGCATTTACAGACCCTTCCGTTTTCTTATTTTGACCGCACCGAAACGGGGCAGATTCTTTCCCGTATGACTTCCGATCTTTTCGATGTGGCGGAATTGGCTCATCACGGGCCGGAAAACCTGATTATCTGTTCTCTTACGGTAATTGCTTCCTTTGTTTATTTGATGACCATCAATGTCTATCTGACTTTGATTATTTTTTGCTGCGTACCGGTGCTGATTGTGGTTTCGGCCTACTTCCGCAAGAAAATGCGGGCGGCTTTTCGGGAAAGACGGGTAACAACAGCCGGCATCAATGCCGCGATGGAAAGCAGCATTACCGGCATTCGGGTGACCAAGGCTTTTTCCGGCAGCGAAACCGAATATCAAAAATTTGAGGAAAACAATCAGCTGTTTGTCGAATCCTGTCGAAAGTCCTACCGGGCTATGGGGCAGTATCATTCTTCCTCCAGTTTTATCACCGATGTGTTCAATGTGGTAATTATCCTGGCCGGCGGCCTTTTTCTGTACGGAGGGAAGATTTCCTTCGGGGACTATACCACCTTTATTGTTTCGGTCAACATTTTTATCAACCCGGTAACCACCCTGATCGGTTTTATGGAACAATATCAGAACGGGGTAACCGGTTTCTCCCGCTTTTTGGAGATTATGGATGAACCCAGCGAAACGGTGCATGAGAATGCGCAGGAAGTCGGCCCGCTCAAAGGGGAAATCGAATTTCGCCATGTCAGCCTGAGTTACGATTCGGCTCATCGGGATGTGCTGAAGGATATCAATCTGATCATTCACAAAGGAGAAAAGATGGCCCTTGTCGGCCATTCCGGGGGAGGTAAGACTTCCCTTTGTCACCTGATTCCCAATTTTTACCATGCGACCGGCGGTACGGTGCTGGTGGACGGAAAAGATGTCAACGATATCACCTTTGATTCCCTTCGTCGGAATATCGGAATTGTGCAGCAGGATGTATTTCTCTTCAGCGGAACCGTTCGGGAAAACATTCTGTACGGGCGACCGGATGCCGATGAAGAAGAGGTAATTCTGGCTGCCAAACGGGCCAATATTCATCAGGATATTCTGGAAATGCCGAACGGATATGATACACAAATCGGGGAACGGGGGGTTCGTCTGTCCGGCGGCCAAAAGCAGCGGCTTTCCATCGCCCGGGTCTTTTTGAAAAATCCCGCCATTTTGATTCTGGATGAAGCCACCAGTGCCTTGGACAATACGACGGAAATATTGATTCAGCAGGCACTGGACGAACTGTGTGAAGGAAGGACCACTCTGATTGTGGCACACCGTCTTTCCACCATAAAAGGGGCTGACAGCATCGCCGTGGTGGACCACGGCGAAATTGTGCAAAAAGGAACCCATGAAGAACTGCTGAATCAGCCGGGGATTTACCGGGATTTGTATCTTTTGCAGTTCCGGGCGCAGGAGGTTGTATTGTGAAACGGGTGATTCAGATTTTGCTGTGCATCGGGGCGTTCGGAATACTCAGCGCCTGCTCCGAGGCAACGGCGCCTCCCGGGCCGACCGTGTTTTATCCCGATGCCAAAACCGAACAAACGGTGGATGGCTACCGGGCGGAAAGCGAATCGGAAACGGTGATGTATTACGTCAATCGGAATACCAAAAAATTTCATCTGCCTGATTGTCCTTATGTATCCAAAACCAAGGAAACCAATCTGATGCTCAGTGACAACGAGGAAGAATTGCTGAACAACGGCTATACTCCCTGTCCGAAGTGCCTGGGAGATTCATAAAACCCGCCCGGAAGGCCGGGCGGGTTTTATGGGTGCCTATTTAATCATGGTTTGAAGACCGTCCACGAAATCGCCGACCGCTTTGACGACCTTGCCGGAACCTTTGGCGATGTTGTGATGATTGCCCATCATCATTTTGCCGCCGATGCACAGGCCGGCGCCGACCATCAGCCCCAGGCCCATCCCCTTAAAAAAGGTTCCTGTTTGACAGTGATTCATAGAAAACCCTCCTTTTCGGAAGTAGTATATCCGGAAAGGAGGGTTTTATCATGCTTTTTCGGTCGGAGAAGCGGAATTTTGAACAGCATCTTCGGGAAAATAGCGTTCGTACCAAATCAAAAAGGTGTACACCGTCCAGATTTTGCGGGAAACATCGGCTTTTCCTTTGCGGTGCAGATCCAGCAGAGCTACCAGCCGTTCGGTTTTGAAAAAACGCGCGGCAGCCGGAGAGGTAAACTGCTTTTTGACCCGTTCGTAGTATTCGTCCTGTTTCAGCCACACCCGGATGGGAACCGGAAAACCGAGCTTGTCTTTATTGGCCGTCAGCGGCGGCAACGTTTTTTCGGCAGCTTTCCGCAAAGCTAGTTTGGTGGTTTTGGTGTTTACACGGCAGGAAAGCGGAATTTTTTCCGCCAGTTCCATGA
>CAKSNI010000130.1 GCA_934476025.1 uncultured Eubacteriales bacterium
CTATACTCTGGATGAATACGATCTTCCGCTGAAAAGCGGCAGCGGGTTCCTTCGTTCGGCGGCCAGTGACCCGGTAAAAGAAGGAGAAAACGGGATCATCCGCCTGAGCGGTGATGCCTATTTCTCGGTGGCCCATAAACTGAACGATTCCTGCGTTTTGGACGGTTCTTCCACCTATATGGTTCAGTTCCGTTACCGTATCAATAAGAGCAACGGAAAAGCCTTCACCGTAAGTCCTATTCTGGCTAATCCAAACAACCGCTGGAATGCTCATGCCGTACTGCCGGTTGGTTTCACCGGCGAAGCCGACTCCAAAACCGGCGAATGGCTGACGGCGACCCTGTTTGTGGATTCTACCTTGAATAAGGGCGGAAAAGGGCTGTTCCTGCAGCTCAATGGATTGGCAGATGCCGAAATCGATATTGATGACATTACCGTCATGAATATCACCTTTAATCAGGGCATTGTGACCCTGGATATGGGAGACGGGTTGGCCCCGGTCGTGTATGTCGGGGATTCCGGTACCGATATTCCGGTGATTTCCGGTGACAAACCGACCCGGGAAGGGTATGATTTCCTGGGCTTCTATCTGGACAGCAAGGGAAAAGATCCTTTCACCAAAACCAAATACGAACGTGGCATGAATGTAAAGGTCTATGCTCTTTGGGACCAGAACATTCCCGAGGTGTATACCTTTAAGAATTACAGTCTCGGCAACTATGCCGATACCGGCAAATACCACTTGCTCAACACCGTATGGACCGTCGATGATTCGGCAACCGACGGACGCGTGATGCGGGTAGACGGCTCGGCAGCCGACGGTGGTTATATGGCAGTGGCGGATGGGTCGGAAATTTGTCGGCTGGACGGAAAATCGGCCTATATCGTTACCGTGAAATATCGAATGAATCAAACCGGTGAAGGAAACTGGAAATTGGGTGCCATCCTGGCCGGTCCGGGCGGCAGCTGGGATGCACGGAAGGTGCAGAGCGCGGTGAATTCCGTTCCGAAAAACACGCCTTCCGGCACCTGGAAGGAAACGGTGTTGATTTTGGATTCTTCCGAAAATGCCGGCTCTACCTGCCTTTACCTGAAATTTGATGGGATCAAAGGTGTCTCATTTGATATTGATACCGTCACGGTGCAGAAACTCTCACGCCGGGAAGGCGTGGCCATCATCGATTTGCAGAACGGAGCGGAAACGGTCCTGCAGCGCGGAAACGCCGGTGATGCCATCGTATTCCCGAGTGTTCCGGACCGCACCGGATATACCTTTCTTGGCTGGTTTTCTGATTCGAAAGGGGAAAAACCGCTGACAACATCCGTACTTCCGGTCGGTGCCGTTCAGAAAATTTATGCCTGCTGGAGCAAGGCTGAAACCATTGTTTATGATTTTGAAAAGCCTTATCCATTCGGCAATTTTTCTGATACCGGAAAGTATGATACCCTGAATTCCGCTCAGAAAGTGACCTCTCAGGCGAGGTCCGGCGATAAGGTTATGGCTTCTGCCGGATCCGGGTATTTCGCAGTGGCCAGCGGAAGTGATAAGTGTGTCTTGAATAAGCAATCCATCTATGTAGTGGATGTCCATTATCTGGTAAAATCCAATTCTTCCCCGGTAACGGTTTCAGCTATTCTGGCAGGGAAGGATGGCAGTTGGTCCGAGCGTAGGGTGATGGATTCCTCCTTCAAAATAGCGGCATCTGCCGCAACGGACACCTGGTTGAGCGGTCGGCTGATTCTCGATTCCAAAGCAGCCTCTTCGCAGTACCTGTACCTGAAACTGGATGGACTGGACGGCGAAATCTACTTTGATGATATCGAAGTTACCGAAATTCCGGCCGAAAAGGGCTGTGTGGTGTTCGAACCGCTTAACGGCGATACACCTACCCTGAGAGTCGGCAATGACGGCGAAGCCATTACCTACCCGACCGACCCCACCAAGTTTGATGCCAACTTTACCGCATGGTTTACCGATAAGGAAACGACGAACCGCTTTACCGATGCCGTATTTACGGCCGGTAAGAGTTTGGTTGTTTATGCCGGATGGGCAAAGAAAGATGAAATCACCTACGATTTCGAAAACTATGACTGCCAGGTTTATAAGAGCGGCGTTTACGAAAAATTCCACATGTTGAACTCGGCTCAGCTGCAGACATCGGATGCCCGTTCCGGAAGCCATGTCATTACCACGACCGGCGATATGGCAGAACGGGCGATATTCGCGGTGGCGGACGGAACCATCCCGTTTGCCTTTGACGGGCAGTCCAGCTATATTGTAAGCTTCCATTATTTTGTCAAAAAAGCTGGCCTGACCAATGCTTCGGTCCAGGTAAAACTTGGGCAGTACGATAACCATTATGCGACTCCGGTTTTGCTGACCAATTCCTGGTCGATCGCAAAGTGGGCCGAAGAGGGAGTTTGGTATACCGGCGTTTTGGCGGTGGATTCTTCTTTGGCCATAAAGATGGCGGCGACTTCGCTGTACCTGCAGGTCAATGGCGGAAGCGGAGCAACCTTTTACTTTGATGATGTTACCATCAAAAAGGTTCCGAGTGGATATGGACTGGTTGTGTTTGACAATGTCAATAACGCTGCCGGGGTTCCGTCCTACATAACCGGGCCGATTGGTTCCTCTTTCCGTTCAAGATTGCCGGAAACCCCGGTAAAAGAGGGGTACACCTTTGTTGGGTATTTCTATAAGGATGGAAATGGCGAATATCAGTTGCTGACAGACTATACCGTCCCCGAAAAGCCCTTAACCGTTTATGTCCGTTTGTTTCGGAATGTCACCTTCCAGGGCTTTGAGCAGGATTTCAAGGATTATTATGATTCCTACCGTGAGTACTCCTGCATGGATTTTGACTATGAATTCTATGATGGGCAGGCCCCGGGGAATGACCCCTCCAATGTGACGGAAGGGCGTTATAGCCTGCACCGCAAAGGCAACAGTGCCTTCTTTGAAAATGCTCTGGTGCTTACCACCGACAAAGCCCTTTCCGAAACCAGCCGGTATACCGTAACGATGAAGGTAAAAATGGGAAAACACTTCCAGACCGACGGTGCGGTAAAAATTGTTTCCAACCGGAATTTCGATTATGCCTGGACCACAACCGGTGATTATTATCCGGTGGTGGCTATAGCCGATCTGACCGATGGTCAGTGGCACACGGTTTCCTATACTTTCAACTCGGTGGAACCGTATGTATCGATTCAGACTCCGGGCTATTGTGAACTCTTCATCGATGAAGTTACCTTTACCCTGGTGGACGATAATACCCCGCTTTCCAATCCGGTTTCCTTTAAGGAATATGTTCCGGCTCTGCGGGATGAGGACGGGGAATTGATTCATGCCGATGCTGCCGATGTGGATATTTCTTCCATTGTATTCCCGTCGATGCAGCGGCAGCCGGGCGGTGCGGCAGGTTTTTCCTGGTGGATGATCCTGATGATCGGCGGTGGGGCGGCTCTGGTGATTGCGGCCGGAGCGGTTACGCTGGTTTTGGTACGCAAAAAACACAGAAAGGTTTAAGATAAGGAGGATAACACGATGTTTCAAAGAATTCAAAGAATTCTGAGTGCGATTTGTGCCGTGGTGATTGCGGCCGGCGCCTTATCTTCCTGTTCTGCCGGAACAAAAGCGAACACTTCGGTTCCCGGATATATTAAAGAAGACGGACGCTTTGTTTACAGCATTGTTCGCAGTGCTGACAGTAATATTACGGTGGAAACCGCGGCAAAAAGCATTCGCACTGCCATCAAGGAAAATTTTGGATGCAAGCCGACGATGCTGAAAGATAGCGCCGTGGAGGATTTTGACGGTAACTACGAAATTCTGGTCGGCGATACCAACCGGGTGGAATCCCAACAAGCCAAAGACATCTTGATAAATAACCGCCCGGATAATGCCGGCGACTTCATTGTCAAGGTTATCGGCGACAAAATCTGCATCAACGCCGTTACCGATGATATGATCGAAGTAGCGGTCAAATGGTTTATAGCCAACTTCTGCGGCAGCCTGGAGGACTGGGCTTTGCTGCAAAACGATTCGGAATTTCTGTATGCTCCGGATAACGGCGACGACAGCACCGACGGGAGCTCCGGGCTGAACCTGGGTACCTATACCTTTGTCAAGCCGAAGAGCTGCGGCTATATTGTCGGAATGGGGGCTGAAGAAATCCTCAAACATCTTTCGGATCTCGGATATCCGGAATCCTACATCACCGATGCCGACGCTGAAGCGGAATAC